>DASPKH010000203.1:0-4123 GCA_035628175.1 Patescibacteria group bacterium | reverse complement strand
AACGTCATCTTTCTGCCAATTCTCTTCTCGATAGGATTTGTCCGTCATGGCAAATTCGTTCGTCACTTTGTGCGAATTGCGGATAACCTGTGTTGCGCCGTTCTCAGCGGTCATGCCGTCGAGGCAAAGCATTGGGCGCATCATGTCGAGCGAAAGGCATCGCATGTATTTATTATTGCAGTCGCGGTGCCATGAAATTTTGCTGCCGATGCGGGGGCTTTTTATCGTTACGTTGGAAAAGTGATATTCAAATTCCGTACTTTTAAAAAGGCATTCGAGCACGTCGAGGAGCGGTTCGTAGCGGAGAAGGTTTTTAAAAATGTCGCTGAAACGCAATAACTCCCCAATGAGAAAAATAGCATTTCCGCATTCTTCCACTGCGATGTCGCCACGCTGCTTCTGGGTTAAATCCTTTTCAAAAAGCAACTCCTTTTTTAAAACCTCCGGCAGAATTTCAATATTATCTGTAATCGTGTCAATCTCCGCTTTTAAAAGATCATTTATTGCCCTAGGAAGGAAATCCTCAATTATGATATAGCCGTCTTTTTCAAATCGTTCACGTTTTTCATTACAGTTGGGCATTGTATATAGAGTAATATTTTAACAGGAGGTTGTAACTATTTATTGAAATTTTCGTGTAAATTACACGAATTCTTTTAAAAACACCAGAATAATTTCAATGAAAATGCCCTCGCTCAATACATTATTTCAAAGCTCTGCTAGCACGCTGAGGCGTTTTCCATCTGTACTACTTTCAGCTTTTGTTGGAACGGCTCTTTGGCTATGGTACAGCGAAGTAAATTATCAGGAATACGAAGCGAACAGGTGGCTTTTAAAAAGTACTGTGCTTGCATTTCTCGGTATCTCGCTCCAGTTTGCGATCGCTATTTTTGCTGAAGGGAAAGGGTGGAGCCGGGTTTTAAAAACTGTTGCTGCGGCTATGGGTTTTGCGCTTCTTGCGGTTCTGTATTTCGCGTTTGATATGCGGGAAATTGACATGGTACGTTTTGCGCTGTATGGCCTTGCGTTTCACCTGCTGGCGTCGTTTTCAGGGTTTTTAAAAAGCGAAGAGAAGAACGGCTTCTGGCAGTTCAATAAATCGCTATTCCTGCGCTCGTTGGCTTCGGCGCTGTATTCCGGCGTACTCTACGCAGGGCTTGCTATTGCCATCGCAGCTATTGAAAATCTCTTCGGCATTGAGTTCATTGGTAAAATCTATCTAAAACTTTTCATTGCGATCGCGGGCGTTTTCAGCACTTGGTTCTTCCTTTCGGGCGTGCCCGAAAATCTTGCCGAACTCGAGCATTCACACGAATATCCTAAGGCCTTAAAAATTTTCACGCAGTACGTTTTACTGCCGCTGGTGACGGTGTATCTCGTAATTCTTTATGCGTATGTTTTAAAAATAATAATTGAACAGGAGTGGCCCCAGGGATGGGTGGCAACGCTTGTGCTAGCGTTTTCTATCGCCGGGATCCTGTCACTGCTGCTCGTCTGGCCGATCCGCAACACTGAGGGAAACACGTGGATTTCCACCTTTTCAAAATGGTTTTATCGGGCACTGCTGCCACTTTCGGTGCTGCTCGGCCTTGCTATCTGGCGGCGCGTAAGCGAATATGGCATTACGGAGGAGCGCTATTTTGTCATCGCGCTTGCTGTCTGGCTTCTTGGAATTACGCTGTATTTTATCATTTCCAAAAAGCAGAATATTAAAGTTATTCCAATAACGCTTTTTCTTGGCGCTGTGGCAATTTCCTTTGGCCCGTGGGGCGCGTTTGAGGTTTCAAAACGTTCGCAGATTGGGCGGTTGGAAAATATACTTGTAAAAAACGGGGTTTTAAAAGAAGGAAAAATTGATTCAACTGCGACTGATATTTCGGGGAAAGATGCACAGCAGGTTCGCGCAGTCATCACGTATCTTGCCACAATCCACGGAACTGAAATTGTCTATAACTGGCTCAAAGATAAACTGGATGCGGAAGTTTTAAAAAGCAAGCTACCAACGGTAACGGAAAATTTACAAAAAAGGGCTGGCCGAGGATGGTGGCTGGGCCTTAATCAGGAAAATGAAATTTACAAAGTTTTAAAAGCTGAAAGTACAGTCAATACTCAGGATCATTACTATCCGAATGATCCGATTTCGTTTCAGGCTGATTTGCTTAGTGTCAATAGTTCCGACTATATTCCGGAACAGACCGTGGAAGGGTATACCATTGTGTGTACCTACTTAGCATACTCGTTCGGCCATCCTACGAAAAGCGAAAATATTAGTGAATATGCTCTTAACGGTGCAAAAATCACGATTTCGCAAAAAGAGTACGTACCTGAACTTGTGATAAGATACAAAGGCAGTGAAATGATTGTGGACCTACGTAAAACAGCTCTGTTTTTAAAAGAAAATCGCGATTTTTTACCTGAAGATATTCAGGATGGAAAAAATGTGATTGTTGTTGAAAATAATGTTTTTAAAGTTAAAGTTGTCCTTTTAAATTTTGAGGGAATTTGCTACCCTGATAAAATTACTGTTCACAGAATTGCTGCTAATATATTTATTGGCAGGAAATAGTTCACATCTACGTTGCTAACCGCTCAAATTCCATTTTTAAAAGCGCTTCTTCTTCCGGCAGAAGTTCCTTTTTACGACGCGCCATCACAGTCTTTGCAACGTCGATTGCTTTTGAAAATTCATACACGGGCGATTCTTTAAAACCGCCGAAGGAGAATGATGGAATTGAGCGCGGAGGATAGCCTGCGCCAACCACGTTTGACGAAACACCCGCAACAGTACCTGTTGTGAACATTGTGTTAATGCCGGATTTCGTGTGGTCGCCAGCCATAAGGCCAAGGAACATGCGATCGGAATCCACTTCGCGGTCGCGCAGAATTGCCGAGATTTTGCCATAGGTGTTTTTTAAATCGCTGGTGTTGGTGTCCGCGCCGAGATTCACCCATTCCCCAAGGTAGGAGTGCCCGAGGAAGCCGTCGTGCTGCTTATTGGAATAACCGTGAATGATGGAATTTTCGATTTCGCCGCCCACTTTGCACCACTCTCCGATGGCAGTTTTTTCGTAGATTTTCGCGCCGATCTTGATGATTGAATTATCCCCGATAAAGCATGGACCGATGATAACGGCATTTGCCATGACCCTTACGTTTTTTCCAATGATAATTGGCCCATCGGTCGCATCCAGGACCACCCCCGGTGCAATTTTGGATCCTTCTCCTATAACAATTTCTTTTTCATTACAAATATGCCAGCCCTGCTGATAGGCAAGCCCGTAATCGAATTCATTTTCAAAAAAATGAAAATCATATTCTATAGATTCTTCAACGTAGTCAAGCGTATTCCAAAGATAATTGATGGGTTTGATGGTTATATTTTCGGTAATAAAATTAGCATAGAATTCATTCGAAAAGTTTGACAAAACAGCAAATTGTTTAAAATCACTTCTCCGTGCAAGTTCACTTTTAGGGATAAATGCTGCTGCAGGGTCTTCGCCATTTTTAAAAAGGATTGGCTGAGGTGTCTGGTGATTCCTGAGCGCGTTTTTAATATTATCCCAGAAGTGTCTTGAATGAAGAGCATTGGTTTTTAAAACAAGAAGGTCATTATCTTCCAGTGTTTGCTGATCGCTGTGTACACGTTTTAAAAATGAACGAAGATGTTTCTCCCGTTTGGTATAATACAGGATGGAAGCGCCAGGAAATTCCTTCTCCATTTTCTCATATTTTCTAAAAGCGCCCATGCGGATTTCCCAGCCGCAATGCATGACGGAGAAAGGATAGAGGTTTTCTTCAATATTTTCTGGTTCGACGAGAAGAATTGACTGATTTATCATAAGTTAGTATGTTTTTAAAAGAAACCGGCGATATCGCGTGCGATAATTTCTGTAGAGCCAAGTGAACTATAAATATATTCCCTGGCTTTTTTGCCACTATTCTCACGTTCGGCTGAATTGTCCATCATGGTCAGTAACCAGTTTTTAAAAGCAGTTGCATTTTTGGTCACTGTCAGGGCACCAAGCTTTTCTAGCATTGGGGCGTCAGGCGAATTTTTTATATTTGGGCCTGTCGCCAGCGGGATCCCATAGCCTGCGGGCTCGGTGGTGGAGTGAACACCAAC
>DASPKH010000202.1:0-6604 GCA_035628175.1 Patescibacteria group bacterium | reverse complement strand
AGAGAATTGCATCGAAAGCATTTTTAAAGACAAGCTGCGAAATTTTCATTGTAAAAATTAACCCCGAAATGCATTACTGCGCTCTATTTTCCCATTCATCAAAAATACGCATCACAATATCTACGCCTTCCGTAAGCGCGGCTGGTCCCGGCTGGAGAATAATGGAAGAATGGATGTCAAACATGTAGTTATTTTTTACAGCGGGAATGTCCGGCCAACCCTCGCGCGCCAGCACTTTTTCTTTTTTAAAACCCTTGCCGCACCAGGAAGCGAGCATAATGTCTGGCGCGCGCCTGATGACCTCTGAATTATCAGCGAGTATACGCCTTTTTGCATCGTGAAATTCGCGGTGCTCTTTAAAAACGTCCTCGCCACCGCAGATCTCGATAATTTCGCTCACCCATGTAATGCCCGTTATAAGCGGATCGTACCATTCTTCAAAATATACACGCGGTTTTCGTTTGCGCTGCTCTCCTTTTTTAAAAGCAGCGTCGAGGTTTCTTACAAGAGTTTCGACATATTTCTCTGCCTCAAGCAATTTTCCTATGAGTGCGCCGAGTTTGATAATCATACCGAGAATACCAGAAACCGAGCGGTGATTAAATCCAACAACTTCCACTCCTTCTTTCATCAGTTGCTGGCAGATATTCGCCTGAAGGTCGCTCCATGCAAAAACTATATCGGGCCGGAGTTTCAAAATCTCCTCAATATTTGCATCAAGATACGTGGAAACTTTCGGCTTTGTCTTCCGTGCAATTTTTGGTCGGACGGTGAAGCCGGAAATTCCTACAATAAGATCGTCAGCGCCGAGAGCATATAGCGTTTCGGTTGTTTCTTCCGTTAGGCAGATCACGCGCTGCGGTAGCGAAGGTTTTAAAACCATTGTAAAAACTACAACGATTCGATAGAAAGCATATTAGTACGAGTTCGAACCCGCAATGGGTGTCCAATAGTAATGACAATTTTTTCGCCAGGGCTAAAACAATGCAGATCGAGCAGCATTTGCTTGATAGATTCAATTGTTTCATCTGTAGTTGTCGCCTTTTCAAGCACAAGACCAATGACACCTGAGAAGATACCTACGCGGCGTGCAGCTGAAACAACCTGTGAAATAGCAAATATCGGCGCTTTCGGGCGACGCTTTGAAATAAGCCGAACGGTTGTACCGGAATATGTATGAACGCAAATTCCGCTTATCATTCCACTGTCGGCAATAGAATTTACTGCAGCTGAAATCTGGTCGCGCGTTTGCTCTTCAGCGCGGCGGCGTTTTGTAGTCTTTTTCACCGTTTCATGTAGCAATCCTTTTTCCGTTTCCGTGCAGATCATGCGCATGTAGGAAACCGCCTCGACCGGGTATGCACCAACAGACGTTTCCGCCGAAAGCATCACGGCGTCGGTGCCATCGAGCACAGCATTTGCCACGTCGCTTGCTTCGGCACGTGTCGGTCGCGGGTTCTGGATCATGGATTCGAGCATTTGCGTAGCTGTAATCACGGGTTTTGCGTATTGCTTGCACAGTGTGATAATTTTCTTTTGCACAAGCGGTACCTGTGCGGCAGGAATTTCCACGCCAAGGTCACCACGAGCAACCATGATCGCATCAGAGACGGCCAAAATTTTCTCAATATTTGCAACGGCTTCCGGTTTTTCAATTTTGGCAATGATCCACATATCGCTGTCACGCGAGTCGAGGTGCTTGCGCACCTGCTTAACATCCTCTGCCGTCCGTACAAAAGACACTGCCGCATAGTCGCAGCCGTTGTCAATAGCAAAATTTAGGTCTTCCTTATCTTTTTTGGTCATGGCGGGCTGGCGGACGTTTACGTACGGCAGATTTATGCCTTTACGTGATTTTAAAAGGCCGCCGTTCACTACTAGTACACGCACAAAAAATCCGTTCGCCTCCAGCACCTGCACTTTTAAAAGCCCATCGTCAAAAAGGATCGCATCGCCTTTTTTTACATCTTTTGCAATTGTCGGGTATTCCACCGGGACTACGGTCATATCGGTCGGAATCACCGGCTTATACTTTTTTAAAACACTTGTATCTACTAGCACTACTTCTCGCCCGTTCAAAAGACTGATCATGCCGTCCCCGGGCAGATTGGAAACACGGATCTTCGGCCCCTGTAAATCTGCAATAATTGGTACGTACACGCCGAGGTCTCTTTCTACTTTGCGGATGAGCTGGATGTACTCGAGGTGGTTAGCATGCGAGCTATGGGACATATTCAGCCGAAAGGCGTTGGCACCGCACTTAATGAGGTCTGTCAGCTTTTCTTCTGAAGCGATTGCCGGCCCCATGGTACAAAGGATTTTCGTTTTCTGCGAAATGAAAGTTTTTATGCTCATTGGATAAATTCGTCGTAATTTCTTTTAAAAAGAATGTTTTAAAAAGCTTAAAAAAACTTTTTAAAACGAAAGGAGCGCCTTTCCGATAAGCAAAAGCAGCTGTAAAAGTTCCATAAGACGATGTTAAATTCCTTTAAAAAAGGTCAGCTTTTAGCGCCGCGATTTGCTTCAGGGTATACGAATGACTCAATATATTCAGCGTGGCTGTTTTCCTCGTTGATCACAATATGTACACCGGCTATTCGCGCATCCCCATCGGCAATTTCGTATTTATGCGCTGTTTGCAGGATCGCCCTTTTTAAAGCTACATCCTTGCGCATTCCCAGCACGGAATCATAAGGGCCAGTCATCCCGACATCCGTAATATACGCTGTGCCTTTCGGCATCAGGCATGCATCGGCGGTCTGGATGTGCGTATGCGTACCGACTACAGCGCTCACACGCCCGTCGAGGTGCCACGCCATCGCCACTTTTTCCGCTGTGGCATCAGCATGAAAGTCGGTAATAACAAGATTTGTGCGTGCGTAAATTTTTGTGAGCGCATAGTCTGCCGAGCGGAAAGGGCAATCTATTGGCTGCATGTACACGCGCCCTTGCAATTGCAATACGGCGATCTCGCGGCCGCTTGGAAGTGTTGCAAAAGCATAACCACGACCGGGGTTTTCCGGCGGATAATTGAATGGCCTTAAGACCATAGGATTTGTAGCCAGAAGGGGACGCGATTTCCAGTTCTCCCAAATATGGTTGCCTGTTGTAATGACATCTGCGCCTAGTGTAAAAAGCTCTGAGGCTTCCGTTTCTGTAAGGCCTTTGCCATTGACAATGTTTTCACCATTGACAATAACAAAATCCGACTCGTACTGTTCGATAAATTTCGGCAGATATTCCCGAACTGCCTTCATGCCCGCTTCGCCAACAATATCGCCGATAAAAAGAATATTTGCTTTTGCTGCCACTGTATTTCCTATAGTAATATTTTTCTGTTAAGAATTTATATCAAAAATAGCTGTATCTTTTTTAAAAACATGGTGTTATTGAAAGTTAGATTACCGGTCTTTGAAAAAACTTTACCGTTGCCTTGTAAAAAAGCACCTGAAAACACTATATTTGCTTTATTGTTGAAAAAAGTATTTTTAAAGATTCTTTTAAACTTTCTGCGGTGCTTCTGATTTCTCACAGCTAAAGGCAACGTCAGTTCTTTGACAAAGTTTTTAAAGAATGGCAAATTACTGAAAATTTGCGTAACGGACTATCATGAAAATTTATACAAAGACGGGCGACGACGGTACAACGGGGCTTTTTGGCGGAAAACGCCTGCCGAAATTCGCGCTTAGGATCGAGGCCTATGGCACAGTAGACGAGCTGAACGCCACGCTGGGCATTGCTCTCACACATGCGATGCCAGAGCGCCTCATGCCAGTTTTAAAAAAGATCAGTTCGCTGCTTTTCACCGTTGGTTCAGACCTTGCCACGCCGCTGCACCCCGCGCCGAAATATCACATTCCGCGTGTGGAGCAGACACACATTGAATGGCTGGAGGCGCTGATAGACGAATACACAGCCGAGCTACCCGCTCTAAAAAACTTTATCCTGCCGGGCGGAACACAGGCGGCAGCGCATCTGCACCTGGCGCGAACGGTATGCCGGCGGGCTGAGCGCATTGCTGTCCATCTGGCGAGCGAAGAAGATATTGGGGAAATCGTGGTAAAGTTTTTAAACAGACTGTCGGATTATTTTTTTACGGCAGCGCGCTTGGCGAACCATTTGACGGGAATTGACGATGTTCCGTGGGAACCTTCCAAGCATTGATTGGGTTACTACAAAGCCGAATACTGTGCCATTGCTAAAAAGTGCAGTATAAAGCACATGAGACATATAACTGGCACAGAAATCTTTTAAAAACCTTTCATGTATGAAACTTTTTAAAAGCATAGGAAGGTAGAAGGTGAAGTGAAAAGTTTTCTCACATATTTTTTAAGGTTTAATTTTTTTAAGGAGTTTTTTTTATGAAATTCAAAATGAAAGCGCTTTTTGTAAGTGCGATGATGTGCGCTCTTGTAGCTGCAGGCTGTAATGAGAATGAGGATCCTATCAATCCAAATCCTACAGCTCCTGCAGCGCCAACAAACCTGATGGCAAATTCTGGCAATGGCACAGTCAACCTAAAATGGACAGCTTCTACTTCAGCTTCTACAGCAGGATTTACAGGATATGAGCTGACAGTAACTCCACAAGGCGGTACTGCAATGAATCCTATCACGATCGCTGCAAATGCTACGTCGTATACTGTTACAAACCTTACAAACGGCACAACATACAACTTCGCGCTCCGCGCACGCAATAACGCTACCACAAGCAATACAAGCACTGCAGCTACAGTTACATGGGCTCCGGCTGCACGCTGGAACAACGTTCGTATCTATGAAACAGCTTCTACTACTAACGGAAGTGGTTTGAATCTTTCTACTGGTAATGTCCTCACAGTAGCAAATGGCGGTCAGTGGGATCTTGGTCTTGACACACGCCAGGTAGGTGGCGTAAACTCTTACGACATTGGTTCTCCGTCACTTACATCATATAGCATTGCGTCTCCTCGTATAACACTTGTATCTAGCAAGCGTTATGAAGGTGTTACATCGCTTGATGCTGTATTTGACACAGATGCTCTGGGTAGCACCACCGCAGGAATGCGCCCAACAGTTCCACAGCTTATTAACTTTACCACTGCTACTCAGGGCTTTGTATTCTTCGCTCAAACAGCAGAAGGCAACTTGGCGAAGATCCTTGTAAAAGGCAACAATGGCGCCGTTCTACAGGGAACTGCTCCTAATCGCTATGTAGAAATGGACATATCCTATCAGACTGTAGCGAATGTACCATATGCTGGTATGCGCGGAACGGGCGTAACTGAATTCAAATCAGCTATCAATACTTCAGCTAAAAAAATTGTAACTGAATAATCCTGTTTAAAATGTTTTTTTTAGCGGCTCCTTTTAAAAAGGGGCCTTTTTTTTTGAATTTACCGTATCTGCTTTTTGTTAATGTGATAAAGTAATTGAAGCTTTTCCTACATTCGTACTTCATTTTTAAAAATATTACAAGCAATATTTATGACACTTTTAAGAAAGTTTCTTCACCTGTCTGGGGTATTATGCTTTATAGTGATCACAGCAGGATGTGATGATGACGCTGTCAGCCCTGTGGAAAGTCTGGCACCCGCACCGCCGACCGCGCTGATCGCCACAACACTTAATCAAAGCACCATCAAACTGGACTGGACGCACTCCGCAACGGCAATGGACAGTATTGCCACATATGTATTGAGCATCAGTGACAGAACGGACACGATACTTGTCAGCAAACTCACAAACAGCTATAACGTGGCGGGACTTTCAGCTGCAACAAACTATATATTTTCGCTCAGCACGCGTGGCCGTAATGGAAAAATGAGTACAGCTACCACCGTACAGGGCCGTACTGCAGGAGACACGATACTAGCCCCTGCTCCGCCAACATACTTAATGGCCGCTTCTCGAGACTACCAGACTGTAGCACTGAAATGGATGGCTTCGGCTTCAGCAGAACAGGCAAATTTCGCTCATTATGAGTTGACCATAACTCCTGCCGGCGGCAATCCGCTTCCCATATTTATCATTGCAAAAAATCAGACGGCATATGAAGTGAAAGGTCTTACGGAAGGAATTGTATATACCTTTGCTTTAAAAGCCAAAACCACTGAAGTCACCAATAATCTCAGTACCGAAGCTGTTATCCAGTGGTCGCCGGCTACCCGCATCGCTAATGTGCGGCTATATGAAACGGCATCAAACCAGTTTGGCGCCGGATATAATTTTAAAACAGAGCGGGTACTTACGCTCAAGGATGGTACAGAGTGGGATATTGCTTTAGATACAAGAAGCGTCAACGGACAGGCTTCTTTTGATCTTGGCTCGCCGTCATTAACATCATATTCATTCCCCGGCCCGGTACGAAATACGCTCATTTCTACAAAAATGTACCAAAATGTAAACTCTATTGATGACGTTTATGATACCGACGCACTTGGCACTTCTGCCGGCTTGCCCCCCACTGAACCGCGTCTTGTCAATTTTACAAACGCTACCTCCGGTTTTGTCCTTTTCGTCAAAACAGCAGATGGCAATATGGCAAAAGTGTTTGTAAAGGCAAATAACGGCAGAGTACTGCAGGGAACTGCTCCGAACAGATATATCGAAATGGACATATCATA
>DASPKH010000201.1:0-7316 GCA_035628175.1 Patescibacteria group bacterium | reverse complement strand
CCCGGATAATCCACCGGTATAAACGCATCAAAACCACCATCTTTTAAAAGATGCTCGCAGGCTCTTAAAATATTCTTAAAAAAGCCGTACTTCTTTGCCACCTCCCAAAAACCAACTACAGAAATTTCTTTTAAAGGCACTAGTGATTTCAGACCCTCGCGCGCCATATTTTCGCCGCCAATGCCAGTGAATTCTGCCGTTGGAAAAAGTGTTTTCAGTTCGCGTATGAGCCGCGCTGCATGGAGATCGCCAGAGGGTTCGCCTGCAACGATGAAGAATTTTTTCACGAAGAACTTTTTAAATGAATCAGCTTTATTGAAATAAATGTTTTTAATTCCGTAATTTTGCACCCCATTACACGGTACAAATCATGCTTGAAACAGCTCTCGGAATCCAGATCGGCCAATCAGTTCAGCGCGCAATTCTGAACTTCCTTCGAGACGGTGCCGTATTGGCAAAAAAAATTGTACAGCAGGACGAAACAGGGGTACACGTTCTAAAGGATCTTCCGCCTATTCATGGCGTCAAGCCGCTCTTGCTTGTCCTTTATTCGCGCAATCAGATAATTTCCTCGATCGAGATAATTTTCAGACAGGACCTCGAAGGGCTACAGGCTGTAAAAAATCTATCACGCGTTCCGCCTCCCGACCCACACCGGAAATCGCCGGTGAAAACTGCTGTTGTCAAAAAGTCAAAGCTCGGTGAAATTGAAACGTTGATGCTTACTATTGCACTTGATATAGTGAAAAACCGCCGCAAATAACCTTTTAAAAAAGCAACAGTTCACCCGGCTCACCGCTATCAGGGTTCAGGATCGAACATTCGTCAAAACCAGCGTTATTCACCAGTTTCGATACCGGCTCTACTTTTAATTCGCTGTCATTATATGGTTTTAAAAGACGTAGATGCTCATCCATACCAAGCTCATTGCTCAACCACAGGTCTTCATTTTTTGGTGACAGTATTACCGGCATCCGGTCATGCACAGGTTTTAAAAGTTCATTTGCCTCGGTCGTAATAATCGTAAAGCTGTGAATAATCTCACCACTTTCCTTGTCTGTCCACTTTTCCCATAAGCCCGCCATTGCAAACACATCCCCGCTTTTTAACGATGTGCGCACCGGCTGCTTTTGCTTTCCGATCTGCTGCCATTCGTAAAATCCATCCGCTAATACTAAGCAGCGCCGCTTTTTTAAAGCATTTTTAAAAGATGGTTTTTCGGCTAATGTTTCTGCTCGCGCATTGAGCATTTTGCTCCCAATCGCCGGATTGTCTGCCCACGAAGGAATGAGTCCCCAATGGAAAAATTCAATTGTACGTTCTCCTTCATTATTATTGGTAATAATCGGCAGCGTCTGCGTGGGAGCGGCATTATAGCGTGGCTGCAACTCTCCCTCGTTGGGAAATTTCGCTTTAAAGCGCTTTTCGATTGCACGTGCATTAGCAAAAATGGAATATCGTCCGCACATTTTAAAGTCCTTATTATTAAAAATAAAAGCAGCAGAAATAATCATTTCTACTGCTTTTAAAATTACGCAACTTTCTTTAAAAAAGAGGTTTTAAAAGGCTTATTCTTCCATAATTTCTTTTTCTTTTTTCACAAGAATTGCATCAATATCCTTGATAAACCTGTCAGTCACTTTCTGCAATTCTTCTTCACCGCGCTTGCGGTCATCTTCGGAAAAAATTTTGTCCTTTTCACCTTTTTTAAAAGCTTCCATCTGATCACGGCGAATATTTCGAACAGCAACTTTCCCTTCTTCAGCGAATTTTTTACAAAGCTTTACGAATTCCTTGCGGCGCTCCTCCGTCAGCGGCGGCACGGGAATCCGGATCACCTGTCCGTCATTACTTGGTGTCATACCGAGGCCAGAAGCAAAAATCGCCTTTTCGATTGCACCGAGAATATTGCGTTCCCACGGCTGGATGATAATTGTACGTGCATCTGGTACAGAAATATTTCCTACCTGCGAAACAGGTGTTGGATTGCCGTAATAATCCACTTTAATTCCTTCCACAAGCTGTGCTGAAGCACGACCTGTACGCACTTTCCCTAATTCCTTCTGACAATGCTCAACGGCTTTACCCATCAGGTCTTTGCCTTTGTTGATAATTTCCTGTACTGGCATAGTTTTTTTATACTGTTAATCTTACAAGATTTCGTTTTTAAAGAAATTACATTTCATGAGAGACGGTCGTAGCAATTGCCTCGCCGAGCAGGAGCTTTTTCAAATTGCCTTTTTCGTTCATATTGAAAACCTGGATCGGCAGATCATTATCTTTACAAAGCGTAATTGCAGTCAGATCCATCACATTCAAGTCCTTTTCAATCACTTCACGGTAGCTTACGAGTTCATAGCGTTTTGCTTCTGAATTTTTCTCAGGATCGCTGTCGTAAATTCCATCCACCCGCGTCCCTTTGATAATTACTTCTGCTTCAATTTCAATTGCACGGAGAACAGCCGCTGTGTCAGTCGTAAAATATGGATTGCCTGTCCCTGCACCAAAGATCACCACGCGGTTTTTTTCCAGATGGCGGATAGCGCGGCGACGGATGAACGGCTCTGCAATCTGCTCCATTTTAATAGCTGTCTGTAGGCGTGTCGGTACACCACGATGCTCTAGCGCATTTTGAAAAGCCATTGCATTAATAACAGTAGCGAGCATGCCCATGTAGTCGCCTGAAACGCGGTCTATGCCCTGGTCAGCCGCCTGGATGCCGCGAAAAATATTGCCGCCGCCGATCACAAGGCCGATCTGCACACCCATTTCATAGATCTCGGCAACAGCATCAGCAAAAGCGCTCAGCGTTTTCGGGTCAATGCCGTACTTATTATCGCCCATCAGCGATTCGCCGCTCAGCTTTAAAAGAATACGTTTATAGCGCGTCTGCTCAGGCATATTGTTCTCTTTTAAAAATTAGTAATAATACATTCTTTTAAAAATTCAGGTTTTAAAACCCTGTAACAGTAATTTTCCCGAATATAAATCCGGCAAAGTTACAAAAAAACCCCGTTACTTTTTGAAGATAACGAGGTTGTTTTTTAAAACTGAAAAACTATTCGCCTGTGCTTTCGCCAAGCATAAAGCGTTTAAAACCACGGATTTTCACGTCTCGGCCCATTTCTTTGCCGATCTCGCGAAGAACGTCGTTTACAGTTTTTGTAGAATCTTTCACGAAAGACTGCTCTACAAGGCAGTTTTCCTGATAGAATTTCTCAAGACGGCCTGCTGCCACGCGATCAGCGATCTCAGGTTTTTTGCCTTCCTGCTCTGCCTGCTGGCGATAGATCTCTTTTTCTTTTTCAATCACGTCCTCAGTTACCTGCTCGCGGTTTGCGAACATTGGATTCATAGCCGCGATCTGCATTGCGATGTCGCGCATGTACGCACGAACTTTATCATTTGGATTTGGAGCGTCAATTTCTACAAGGACGCCAAGGCGGCTTCCTGTGTGGATATAGTCAGCAATAAAGCCGTCAGACTCCATCTTCTCAAAGCGGCGAAGCTCGATCTTCTCGCTGAATTTAGCAAGAATGTCATTATGCAATTCGCGTAGAGTAGCAGTGCCGGTGTTGATATCCCAAATGCTTTCCATATCATGCTGGCGAGCATTTAAAAGCGTCTGGGCCACCTGGTCTACGAACTGAACGAACTCCTCATTGCGGGCTACGAAGTCTGTTTCGCAATTGATCTCAGCGATTACGGCAGTCATACCGTCAGGCGATGTTTTTGTTGCTACTAAGCCTTCATTTGCTGAGCGGTCAGAACGTTTTGCAACGGTAGCCGCGCCTTTTTTACGAAGATATTCGATAGCACCCTGCATTTCGCCACCTGATTCCTCAAGAGCTTTCTTACAGTCTGCCATTCCGGCGCCTGTTTTTTCGCGCAGATCTTTTACAAGCTGCGGTGTAATAGTTGCTGTACTCATAATTTTTCTATATGAAGTTATAAGTGGTATTTTTCAAAATTAGGAACGATTGTTTTTTTAAAGCCCAGTACAGGAATTAGTTCTGGGAGAAGCCTTCAGCTCCTTCAGAAGCATTTTCTGACTGGCGGCCACCCGGCTTGCGTCCGCGCATTTGGCGGCGTGGTCTGCCACCATCATCAGCCTGATCACCTTCTTTGCTTACGTGCTCGCCTGATGCAGTGTCGAGGTTGCGTGCCTGAGCAGCTTCGCGGCCTTCTACAAGGGCATCGGTAAGTACTTTTGTAATAAGCTCAATCGTTTTGATAGAATCATCGTTTGCAGGGATCGGATAATCAACAAGCTCAGGATCGCAGTTTGTATCTACGATGCCAAAAACAGGGATACCAAGCGTACGAGCTTCTTTGATAGCAAGATGTTCTTTTTTCACGTCTACCACGAAAAGTGCTCCGGGCATGCGCGTCATGTTTTCAATACCGCCGAAGATAAGGCGGAGACGGTCGCGCTCACGTGAAAGAAGTAATCTTTCTTTTTTAGTGATTTTTTCAAATGTGCCATCCGACTCCATTTTATCAATAGTCGAGAGGCGTTTAATACTTTTGCGGATCGTCGGGAAGTTTGTAAGCATCCCGCCCAGCCAGCGTTCAGTAACATAATTTGTGTTAGCGCGCTGTGCTTCTGTACCAAGAATACCTTTTGCCTGGGTTTTTGTGCCGACAAAAAGCATATTTTTGCCCTGAGCAGCAAGGTCAAGTGCTGCTTCGCGTGCAATGTTTAAAAGGGCCTGTGTTTTACGAAGGTCTATGATGTGAATGCCGTTGCGTTCCATAAAGATGAAACGACGCATTTTCGGGTTCCAGCGGCGCGTTAAATGTCCAAAGTGCGCACCACTTTCGAGCAGGGCTTCTACGTCTGCGGTTGTAGCCATTATTACTCCAATTGTAATTTGTGTTATTTTCTAAAATCACCTGCCGCGTTCATCTTCACTGCTCAACACTTTTAGAAGGTTTTTTAATTAACTTTAAAAATCTTAAAAAGGCGCCACACACAGCTAATCCCGGGGCATGTTTTTTTGTAAGGGAATTCAGGAAGGCCTTGCCTGAAAAACAAGGCCGGTGGACAAACAAGTACACGAGAAAACGATTAGCGTTTTGAGAACTGGAAGCGTTTACGGGCTTTTTTCTGGCCGTATTTTTTACGCTCTACCATACGCGGATCGCGTGTCATAAGTCCTGCCGGGCGAAGCAAGCTTTTCAGCTCTGCATCTGTCTCTACGAGCGCGCGCGCGATACCGAGGCGGACTGCTCCTGCCTGGCCGCTTTTTCCGCCGCCTTTTACCGTGATAGCCACGTCATATTGTCCTTCGGTCTTAGCAACTTCGAAAGCAAAAAGAGCTTCGCGACGCTGTGTATCTACCGGAAAATACTCTTCCACCGGACGCTTGTTGACAACGATCTTGCCATTGCCCGGCGATAAGCGCACTTGGGCAATAGCGGTTTTTCTACGCCCGGTTGCACCAAATTCTTTCATTGAGGGTAACTCCGTTAATTCTATAGTCAGTTAAATAGTATCTTTTTTTAAAAAAGATTTATGAGTATTTCAACTCAAACGTTTTTGGCTGCTGTGCTTCATGCGGATGCTCGCTACCAGCATAAACTTTCAGCTTTTTAGAAATTTCGCGTCCAAGGCGGTTTTTCGGAAGCATACCTTTTACAGCGTGCTCAATTACGAAATCAGGCTTGTGCGCTACTGCATCTTTAAAGCTTACTGTACGACCGCCGCCCGGGTAACCGGTATAACGGAAATATTCTTTCTGCTCAGCGCGTTTGCCCTGGAGCTGTACATCACCGGCATTAATCACAACGACAAAGTCGCCGCAGTCTACGTGTGGTGTGTAATACGGCTTGTGCTTGCTGCGTAGTAATGTCGCAACCTGTGCTGCAACACGGCCCAGAGTCTGGCCTGCTGCATCCACAACCCACCACTGCTGCTCTACGTCCACAGCACGGATGGATTTGGTTATCTTTTCAGCTGATGAATCCACAATTCTCTCCTCGAAAATCAGTTATAATATCACGAATGGGTTTATTCACAAGACTGCAAAATTACGAGAAATTTCTGACGTGGACAAATCTTTTTAAAAATTCTTTCTCCTACTTTTAAAAAAGTTCCTTTTTAAAAGAAAAAGCAAGCTATTGGCGTATAACAGCTTGCTTTTACAATTGCTGGTTTTTAAAACCTTACTCATCTTTGGCTTTCGTGGAGAGGCCAAGTCTTACCTGCACAAATGGGCCTGTTACATTTGATTTAGGAGAGTTTTCAACGTCCAACATGGCATTATTTTGTCGCCACCAGTGCAGTGGCGCAAATGTATAGCCGCCACGCAGGCCGACGAGCCAAAAACGCTGCTTGCCATGTGGCGTCTCGTCTGCGGCAGTCCTGTAGTCGGCATTCAGCGCTGCATTTATAGAGAGATTATGGTTCCACAGTGTCACGTTCTGTTCGACCGGGTTTTGCAGTATCTCGTTAAAATCCCGCTCTGTGGTGATCGACAGATATTGACCGCCGTAGCCCAGGCCCGCCGTGGGATACATCGTAAAGGAACCCGTTTTTAAAACCTCGTAGCCAAAGTTGAGATTTATCAGGAAGTCCATGTACGAAAAGGTTTTTCCGGCTGAACTGACATTCTGCATCCTGGAGCTTAAGAACTCCAGCATTCCCACCGTGCCTTCCCTGTTTTCCTGAAACCCAACACCAAGGGTCACCATACCCTCCTGAAAGGAAGGATATGAATTTTGCGCGAGCCGTCGATTTAATTTTTCAAGATTAGAACTCTTCCAGCCTGCCGAGTAATATATGCTCCAGACTGAAGCCGAATCTCGCGTAGATTGTGCGGAAAGTGTAAGGTAAGAAGTAAAGAAGAAAGCCCCTCCAAGCAGAGCAGCTTTTAAAAGGCCTGTTTTCATACATTTCTCTGTTATGTTTTTTTAAAGTGAATTTCTGAACTGCAAAAGCTTTTTTAAAAACTTCAGTGTTTCTATCAATGCACGATAAAAAACTCACGGGAAAGGGTATGTATGAAAAAATGATTTTTAAAAAGAAGTGCCGGCGAATATATCAGTTTTTTTCAGAGCAACACAAATTTTTTAAAAGAAGTTTTTAAAACTCTACCGCACCACACTTACCTTCTGCACAAAAACATCACTGCCCGAATGCACCTCTACCACATACACGCCTACAGGCAACTCATGTAAAGAAAACGAATACGAGTTTTTAAAAGCGTCTGCCTCTTTTAGATACAACTGGCGTCCGGCGATGTCGCGCAGGATGATTGTTGTGTTTTTAAAAAGATGATTTTTGGGAAATGTGATCGTGATGTTTTCTGTTG
>DASPKH010000200.1:0-9927 GCA_035628175.1 Patescibacteria group bacterium | reverse complement strand
ATTGTTCTTTTCTTCACTCATAAAATTTCTCCTTTTAAAAGTCTAAATATAATCTTTCATAGTAGAACATTTTAAAGGAAAAGGCGGGGAAGAGAGTTCCTTTTCGTGAGCATTTTTAAAAAACAAAAAGCAGAGCTTTTTAAAACTCTGCTTTTGAAATACTAACTTTAAGAATCCTATTTTACTACATTTACCTTCGCCCAAAAGCTTTCACTTCCGGAAGTAAGTTTTAAAAGATAGGTGCCTTGCGGCTGATCGCTCAGGTCTATGTGCAGTTTGGGCTGCGGCATAAGAGAGAATTCTTTTAAAAGATTTCCTTCGAGTGAGTAGAGCTGGATAGTAAGGGCCTTGTCTAATGCAGGTATCCAATTCAAGTACAGCGGTCCATGTGTGATGACCGACGATAACATAGCTGTAGAGCCCGGCGCGATCCCTTCATCAATACTGCTTATGATCGGAACGAATTTTAGTAAAAAATAATCATCTCCCCCGCTTGCGGATAAGTGCAGAGTATCATCAGATGGATCAAAATCGACCTTTCCTTTAAACATACCAGTGATAAATACATTCATTTGTTTATCGGCAGCAATGGCATAACCAATATCATTATACTCTGAGCCAAATGGTCTTGCCCACCGAAACTTACCATCGGAGGTTAGATTCATTACAAAACCGTCCATCATACCGGCATACGTGGTATCGGCCTTTAATTCAACTGTCTCAACTCCCGGATCAAAATCCACGCGACCAGTAAATGCGCCTGTCAGATATAGGTTTCCACGATTATCAATGGTCATTGAACGTACTTCGTCATCCGATTCTCCACCGAAGCTATTGGCCCAGAGTAAGTCGCCGCCGCTGTTTAACTTAAGGATAAAGATGTCTTTTTTCCCCATACTTGTCAGTTTGAGGTTCTTCGGACTGGGATCAAAATCCCCACTTTCATAAAAATCACCGGTTACGTAGATGTGCTCATTCTGATCTATCCCAATCCGCACACTTCTATCACTATTTTTACCACCAACACTTCTCGCCCAAACAAAGCTGCCATTACCATCGAGCTTTACAATAAAGGTATCATCACCGCCGCCCCAAAATAGCGTGAATTCTTCTTCTTCTGCAGGATCAAAATCACCGTTAGAGCTGAAGTATCCGGAGATATACACGTTCCCACTTGCGCCTACGGAAATAGTACGGCCAATATCATCGCCATACCCACCCAAACTCTTCGTCCATAGGACATTACCGTCTGTATTCAACTTAGCAACAAAAACGTCCTGCCTGCCTATTGCTGTAAGACTTAGCTGGGCCTGTCCCGCGCCGAATTCCATAAATCGTTGATATGCGCCTGTCAGGTAGATGTTAGAGCCCTGTATACTCAATCCGGTACCAAAATCATCATTTGGGCCACCAAATTGTTTTGCCCACTGAAATATACCGTCTGCATCTAACTTAAGGATAAAAACATCATAATTTCCAAACTTCGAAAGCATAACAGTTCCCTGACCCGGATCAAAATCGACGTTTCCTTTAAAATACCCAGTGGCATATACATTGCCTTGGCCGTCCGTGGCAATATCACCTGTCAGGAAAAAATCATTAACTGGCGCCAGCTGCACTCCCCATATAATCTTACCAGTAGGATCATACTTCGCAATAAAATAACCATTCCCATCGAGAATTAAAGTATCTTCCCGACTATCAAGATCTGCTTTCCCGAAAAAACGCCCTGCAGTGATGACATTACCCGCTGAATCTACTGCAACAGACGTGCCACGCCCTCCTGCCAATCCTCCAAAGCCTCTAACCAATCAGATTTCATGCCTTGAGCATAACCGAAGTATGACAATAAGCTGCTACCCACCACCACTAGTAAAAACAATCGGACTTTTATCATTTTCTCATTTACTTATT
This sequence comes from Patescibacteria group bacterium, assembly GCA_035628175.1. Taxonomy (GTDB): domain Bacteria; phylum Bacteroidota; class Ignavibacteria; order Kapaibacteriales; family DASPKH01; genus DASPKH01. The sequence goes on along the minus strand of DASPKH010000200.1, from coordinate 8,013 downwards.
TTTTTAAACAACCCATTTCCAAAATTACAAATAGATTATAAACAAAAAAGCAGAGCCTTTTTACAGGTCCTGCTCCGAGGAAATCCTTCGACAATTTCATTAAAAACCTATCTCACTACGTTTACTTTTGTCACAAAGCTTTCTGTGCCAGAGGTGAGCTTTACAAGATAGGTGCCTTGCGGCTGATCGCTGAGGTTTATATGCAATTTCGGCTGCGGCATAAGAGAGACTTCTTTTAAAAGATTGCCTTCGATGGAATATAGTTCAGCGGTAATATTCCGGGAGCTGTTAATTGGACTCTCTATTATAATAAAGTCCCGTGCCGGATTAGGAGAGGCACGTAGATACTGCTGCTCAGGGAAGGTTGCAATTCCAAGTGCAATGCTTATACCGGCTGTATTGGAGTAGCCGGATTGCTCCGTCCCACTAAAGGCATACGTTCGATATAATGCGAAGATATCAGCTCCTGAAATTACACTCGTGTCTGTATATAATGAAATATTAGCAGCGACTGAATCCAGAACTGCCCATTGGCCGTTACCAATATTTCTTTCGATGACAAATCCATCTTCAATGGCCGAATTGTCTTTCCACCTCAATACTGCATATCCGTCATCATCAGATTGTATGGTAAGTTGTGTTGGAGCAGGAAAAAAGTTCATCTGGCTCATTTTATGGAGAAACAATCCATAGTAATTATTCTTGAGAATAAGCGTATCGTCTCCGGGATAAAAATCTGCATAGCCATATACAAGCCCCGCTGTCAGTATATTTCCATTACCATCTACACTGATAGCATTCCCTCTGTCACTATTACTGCTGCCTATACTCTTAGCCCAGATGAATTCACCGTGCTTGGAAAGCTTTGAAATGAAAACATCAGAATTCAAGCTAGTACTATCACCAAACTGATTGATACGCACAGACTCAAGGAAGTAATCATTCTGGCCGGGATCAAAATCAACTTTATCTGCGAATAAGCCTGTAGCGTACACATCCCCTTTAGCGTCAAGAGCAAGTGAATTTCCCAAGGAAATTCCTTTAATAACTTTTACCCAAAGCAGTTCGCCCGTAGGGGTGAGTTTTTCTATGAAGACATTTGGATTTTTCCCGGCATTATATACAGTAATATTCTCGTTCGGATCCAGGTCTACCTCTCCCTGGATATTCCCTATTACGATGAGATTCCCCTCTGTATCTATGGCAAGGCCATTTCCCTGGTCAACAAGTGGCCCGCCAATTTGCTTGGCCCAGACGAAATCTCCACTGCTATCAAGCTTCGTAATAAAGATATCCTCACTCCCATTTGATGTCATGCTGAATTCTCCCGGCCCTGGATTAAAATCTGCTGTTGAATCAAACCTTCCTATCGTATAAACATTTTGAAAATCGTCAACAGCTATAGAAGTGCCCCAGTTTTTATACATACCACCCATCCGCTTCGCCCAGACAAAATTTCCATTCGGATCAAGTTTAGAAACGAAAATGTCCGGTTCGACGAACGGTATAAAAGGTGATACAAGTGAAAACGTATCATTGCCGGGATCAAAGTCAGCCTCTGCAATGAAAAAGCCGGTAGTATAAATGTTACCGAATTTATCGGTAACTACAGACAGGCTTATATCTGAGTCTCTTCCTCCCATATTTTTTGCCCATAGAAAGTTTCCGGAAGAATCGAGCTTACAGACAAAAATATCATATATGCCGGCAATCGTATCTCCAGTAACCTTTAGTTTAAATTCATCAGGTCCCGGATCGAAGTCTACAACACGGCAAAATGCTCCGGATATGACAACATTACCATCATTATCTGTAGCGATGGTATACCCTATGTCGCTAACTTCTGCACCTATGCGTTTAGCCCATGCAAAAATTCCATTTGCGCTATATTTTGCAATGAAGATATCCCCGTAATCTGTGCCATTCTCATGAGGCACTGACTCCAAGTAGTACTCACCAGTACCGGGATCAAAATCAAATTTACCCGTAAACACTCCTGTAGCATAAACATTCCCGTCAGCATCAGTAGTGATTGAATTAATACGGCTCTCACCTGTATATCCCAGAACTTTTACCCATTCGAATTCCGCGTTCTGACCATACATTTTGTTAGTAATAAGCATAAAAAACATCACCACAGTAAAAAGAAAGCACCAATATTTCATAAAGTTTTCCAATTGTAAAGTTGGGATTAAGGGATTTTAAACAATAATTGGTAAGAAGATTATTTGTTACAGAATTAAAAACTACAAACAAAAAAAGCAGAGCTTTGTAAAACTCTGCTTTGGTGATAACTGATATGTATATAAGTATTATCGGCACACTACAAATATTTGGCTTTGTACTGCACTCCCGGTGCTAATTTTCATAGTGTAGAGTCCTGCAGTTAAATTTCCCAACGGAATATGCAGGTAATGGAATTCATTATTGAACTCCCCTCTTTCTATTAATGTAGCTACCTTCACACCAATAGCCGTATATATTTCTATAGTCACTTTTCTACTTGATTGCATATCGAATTGTATATTGATACTCTCTCTCACAGGGTTGGGCCATATAATGATATCTATTGGCTGTTCTAGGAGATGATCGAATGTCTGTGAATCTACCGATATAACATCGTTAAATGTTTTGTTGAAGGGATCCCGCAGACTTGCGAGGTACTGCAGATTTGCATATCCGGCTATAGAAGCAAAATCTCCTCCTGCATAGACCTTCTTTTGTGACTGGCTAACAGCCAGTGTAAGGACGAGACTATTGGCATCAGGATTCCATGCAGTTACTTCTCCCTTGATCATATCGAGCGCGGCTATACGATTTCGCACATGTCCGCCAATTCTGGTAAAAGCGCCTCCTGCATAAACCGTATTCCCGCTCACAGCCAGCGTATTAACAGGGCCATCCGCATCAGGATTCCACGAAATTGCCTCTCCTGTGACCATATCAAGTGCGGCTATATAGTTTCGTGTCCGCCCGCCAATTCTAGTAAAAGCGCCTCCTGCATATATTGTGCTTCCGCTCACAGCCAGCGCAGTAACAGGGCCATCCGCATCAGGATTCCACGCACTTGCCTTTCCCATACTGTCTAGAGCAGATACATACCACCGCTCTCTTCCGTCAACTCTCCTGAAACCTCCTCCTGCATATATTGTGCTTCCGCTTACCGCTAGCGCAGCGACCGGCCCATCTGCACCAGTGTACCAGTCAACTGCCTTTCCCGTAATTACATCGAGCGCGGCTATACGGTATCGCACCTGTCCGGCGATCCTGGTGAAAGATCCTCCCACATATACTGTGTTTCCACTCACTGCCAGTGCAGCGACCGGGGCATCTGCATCAGGATTCCATGCAGTGACCTCTTCTGTAGATAGAACAATAGAGGCGATATGTTTTCGTGGCTTTCCTCCAACTGTTGTAAATTGGCCTCCGATATACAGTGTATCTCCCGTTTGAGAAAGAGCGCTCGCCCAAACTGGAGCATCAGTTACCGGAAACGTTGAATTTTGTGCACTGCTTGGTAAAGCAAAAAGAAAATATATCAGGAAGACAAGTACAGAAACTTGACGCATAGATGACCTCAATGGAATACCTAGTAGATATTTAGAATATTTCACTTTCATAATGTGATTATAGGAAGCAGGTTCTAAGTTTGTTCAGATTATGTACGAATATCTGTTAAGAATCTTTACTGTGAAGTCAAATTTCATAAGGATTGAGAACTATACCCGTAATGTTTCGAAGCAGATGCTTGACAAAGCTCCTTCCTTTTTGAAATATTAATGGTATCATATACAGTAAAGACTTGGTTTAATCCTACTATACATGTTATCATTCTATAGAAAAAATAGATAACAAAGAAGAAATACGAGATATTCTATCGAGCAATAAGGGGCAACAAAAAAGCAGAGCTTTGTAAAACTCTGCTTTTAAAAATACTTTCAACCCTTTTTAAAACTGGCCCAGCAGCCACCACAGGATCAGAAATATAATAATCGTGCTAAAACATCCACCGCCCAGCTTTTTTGCGCCATAGCCTGCAATTAATCCTTTGAAAATACTATTCATCGTGTGTGCTCCATTTTTAAAAGAAATTTTTTTAGAAGTGAATGCACAAACAATGTTAAAAAAAAAGGTTTAGTTCCTTGGTGCAGTCTCACGGAGGAGTTTTAAAAGTTGCTCAAAGTCTTGTGGCAGCGGCGTTGAAAATTCCAGCCACTGCTCTGTTACCGGGTGATAAAATCCTAGCGTTCGTGCATGGAGCGCCTGGCGTTTCATAATACGCAGAGCCTCTTCAGCACGCTTGCGGAATTGTGTGGCCGTGGCGCGTGCTGCCGTTTCGCGACCGCCGTAGCGTTCATCGCCCAGGACGATATGTCCCAGGTGCGATGTGTGAACGCGGATCTGGTGCGTGCGCCCCGTATGCAGTTTGCATTTTAAAAGAGTCGCAAAATCATATCGTTCCAAAACAGTGAATTCGCTCTTCGCCGTTTTTCCGCCTTTTGGCAACACCATAAAAAGCATTCTGTCGCGGTGCGAGCGGCCGATCTGCGTTTCGACAACCTGGTGCTGCTCTTTCACGACGCCCCACACGATCGTGTTGTACTCGCGCTGCACTGTCCGATTTTTAAACTGAAGCGCAAGCCCGGCGTGAACGGCAGAACTTTTCGCGACTACCAGCAAACCCGACGTTTCCTTGTCCAGCCGGTGAACAATGCCCGGACGAATGACATCGCTTTTGAAAATATCGGTTTTAAATTCCGGTATTGGCTCGATCTCCTCATCGCCTTCACTATCAGAATTTTCTGCATCAGCTTCATCAATCGGTTCAATTTCTACCGCCTCGCGCTGCCCGAAGTGGTATAGAAGCGCATTCACCAGCGTGCCATAGCGGTTACCAAAACCTGGATGAACAACCAGCCCGGCGGGTTTATTCACCACAAGCAAATGCTCGTCTTCATAGTAAATGTCGAGTGGAATATCTTCAGGAATAAGTTGGAGCGGCGGCGGTTTTAAAATAGTACAGACGATGTGGTCACCCGGCTGCACCTTGCGGCTCGGTTTTGCCGGCTGGCCGTTGATCACAACGCGCCCTTCGTCAATTGCCTCACGTACTTTTGTGCGCGAGGCGCCTTCCATCGAATGCGTGAGGAACGAGTCTATACGCTCCGGCCCCTGCCCTTTCGGAATGTGAAACTCCGTTACGTATTCTATGTGCTGCGGGTAATTCCGGTCTGGCACTTCAGTATTTGTGTCCACGATTGGCGCTTTTTTCTTTTTCATTATGCTCAACTATTCTAAATTTAAAAACCTCACCGCTTTTAAAAACGTGTGAGGTTTTTCTACAAACATAAACAATTCTTTTAAAAATGGGCTTCGTGTGCAGGTGTATCAGTCGGCTCTATGACTATGATATTTTCTTCTTTTGTAAAATACCGTCCGGCTTTTAATTCTTCCCACGACGGGATTTTATCATGCACAAAAAGCAGCACGATCACGCCACACGTCACACACGAATCCGCGATATTAAACACCCAGAAGCGCGAAAGCTCGAAAGAACCAATCACAATATCCGGCAAATTCACATCAATAAAATCCACCACCTTCCCATAGAAAAGTGGAGCCTCGCCGTAAAACACGCCGTAAAAAACACGGTCAATGAGATTTCCAACGGCACCTGCAAACATCAGTGAAATACCAAGCTGCACCCATTTATTGAAAGGACGAAGCTTAAGCATATACCACGCAAGACCAATCGCCGCTAAAATGGAAAACAAACTTAAAAATATCTTGCCCCAGCCAAAGGAAATCCCAAAGGCCATACCTGGATTTTCTACGAAAGTGAACCGTAGGAAATCACCGATGACTTGGTGGCTCTCGCCGAGGTGCATGCCCTCGTGCTTTACACCAAAAAGGTTGAATCCTTTTGTGGCGAGCTTCGTAGCCTGATCTAAAATTATCAGCACTATGGCTATTACAAAAAATCTCATATTCTTTTTGAGCGGTGAACGTTGAGCCGTGAACCATTTTTTTTAAAATCTCTTCGCCGATAACTAATCACGGTTTATCAATCACCTTTTAAAACTAAATATTTTTACCTACGCGGTCTACACCATCGGGTGGGCACTGCTGGCGAATCTTCCACGAAGCGGAGAGGGTCGTGATAGGTACGGCCATGAGGCGCTGCTTTGCGATCAGGATATTGCACTCTCGGCAAACGCCGTATGTTTTATCGTTGATGCGCGCCGTTGCTTCGTCCAACTTGCGAACGTAGTCGTTGATACGCTGGATCTGCGCATATGTTTTTTCTTTCTCCTGCGCTTCATTACCCTGCTCAGCCATGTGCATCGAATACACTGCGCTTTCTTCGGCAAAGTCGCTGTTATTGAGATCATCCAGGCGCTCGCGTAGCATGCGCAGCTCGTCCATCGCCTCTTCGCGTGCATTATCAATGATCTTTTGAAATTCAGCCAGATCCTCATCACCATAGCGTGGTGTTTCTTTCGTTACCTGCACGGGCGTTGGCTGCATCGGGTCGCTCACGGTCGGCGGATCAAGATGCTGTAGCAGGCTCGGCTCTGCGTCACTGATGTCATCCGGCACAGGCTGCTGCGTCGGTGAAGCAATAGTGAGTGATTCATTTTCAACATTCACTTTTTTAGCGGCTTCTGCTGCCATGCCAGCTGTAGCAACTCCCGGCATTTCGCCAACAGCGTCACCGGCAGAGTCCATCGCTGTTTTCTTCACACCTTTTGGCTTGTCATCAGCCTTTGCAGCCTTTTTAGGTTCAGCTTTTGCGCTGGCTTTTGTATTCTTTTCTTTCGTTTCTTTTTCTTCTGATTTTTTAGCCATAGTCCCCTTCTCCGGGTGAATATTGATAATACTTTTTTTTACTATTTAATTATGGTGAATCTTTTAAAATTACCGTTTTAAAGGCACTTTTAAAAGATTATTTTTAAAACCTACACCCGCTCAACGCGAACGTTCACCATTACATCATTAATATCTATTTCAGTTCCGCTCACGTTATCTTCTTTTAAAACTTCTTCCGCAAGTGTTTCGCTTTTCACGTATTCAGAGCGCTTTTCAATCGCTTCCGCAATTTCATCCGGTGCTGAAAACCGGATACGAATTCTGTCCGTTACTTCAAAGCCTGACGACTTCCGCAGCGTTTGGATACGATTAATAAACTCGCGCGCAATTCCTTCTACGATTAATTCCGCATCAAGCTCCGTGTCCAGGGCGACGGTCACTTTGCCTTCGCTTGCGACGAGCCAGCCTTCGATGTCTTCGTTCATTACTTCCACGTCGTCCGGCTCGATTTCCACGAGAACGCCCGCCACATCGCGCTGTAAACGCTGCGTGCGGAGCAATTCCTGGATTTCGTCGTGCGTGAATTCCTTGATAACGGCGGCAACGTCTTTCGTCAATTTACCGAATTTTTTGCCAATCGTTTTAAAATTCGCTTTTGCACTGCGGCGAACGATGCCCGCGTCGTCCTTCATGTACTCGATGCCGCGAACGTTGATTTCCTCGCAGATGATGTCTTCCACCTGCTGAATATCGCGGCGTTCCTGCGGATTTGCCACGGGAACGAGGATTCTGCGCAACGGCTGACGCGTTTTGATTTTCGATTTTTCACGAAGCGAGCGCGCCAAAAACACGATTTGTTGCGCGGTTGCCATGCGGCGTTCCAAATCTTCGTCCAACTTTTCAGCGTCCGGCTCCGGCATGTCGTTTAAGTGCACGGATTGTTGGTTTTCGTCCGTTTTTAAACGCAAATATAAATCTTCCGCGAGGAAAGGAGCCGCCGGCGCAATCATTTTTAAAATCGTGAGCAATACTTCACGCAAAGTTTGATACGCCGCAATTTTGTCGGCATCCTTCTCGCCTTTCCAGAAACGGCGGCGATTGCGGCGAACGTACCAGTTTGAAACGTCGTTCACGGCGAATTCCTGGATAGCACGGAGCGCGCGCGTCGGGTCGTAGCCGTCCATCAGGTGACGGTATTCGCTG
>DASPKH010000199.1:0-3370 GCA_035628175.1 Patescibacteria group bacterium | reverse complement strand
TGACGCCTTTGAATATGATGTAGAAGTTGCATACCAGCTTGGAGAGAATTATGCTGGAGGCCGCACGCCGGGCGACATCTCGGCACTGATTGCGGGGCTGTACGCGGGTGCATTGCTGGACAAGGAATCGCAGTTTCGCGTGGGTGCGGGGCTGGAATACTATACGGGTGACAACCGCTCCACGGCGAACGTTAATGAAGCGGCTGAGCTGCTTTTCATCACACTACATAAATTTTATGGCGCAATGGACTTCTTCCCGACGACAATAACGCCTACAACAGGCCAGCGTCGCAGCCCTGCTGTTACAAACCTTGGACTGATAAATCCATATCTGCGGGTGGAAGCCAGCCTTTTAAAAGACTGGAAATTCAGCTTATTTGCGCATTATTTTATGGCGCAGCAGCCTTTTGAAAATGCGAGCGTTTCAACGCGCGACATCGGTACGGAGATTGACCTTGATGCTATTTACACCGTTTCGCGCAATGTTTCACTACGTAGTGGCATCTCTGCCTTTTTACCCGGTGAGGCTTTGAAACAGAGTAATGGGGCGGTTGGGCTTGGGACGGATCCGGCGTACTGGGCGTACACGATGCTCATGCTGAATTTCTAAAAGTAAGGTAACCATGATAAAAAAGCAGTCTATAGTTTATATTCTGCTTTTTTATGTATTTATCGGGTGTATACCATTGCTTCATGTTTTCAGGCCACTTTCATAAATAACCAGTGGGACTTAATCTACATTATGACCAGGTTGTTCTGGAAACAAATCTGCTGAATAATATTTTCCGAGAAAATCTTTCATTACAACTTCTTACTATTCCAGATAGATTTTAAAACATCCGCCGCCGTTCCTGCTGTTGAGCTTACGCCTTCTACCACGTTTGAAACGGTCTTGGTGAGCGGGTCTTTTGATGACTTCATGTCTTCCCGATAGGTATCCTTTGCTTTTTTTAAACTATCTTCTACGTTTTCACTGCCGATTTTCTTAAAACCGCCTTTTATAATTTTCTCATACTCGCCGGAATCAACCCATTTTTTCAATTCTACAACGCGCAGAACTGGAAAAGGGTGCGTCTGATTCACCAGGTTTAAAAGTTTGTACACGCTGTCGGCCATGGAGCCGGAGGACTCATATTGCGCCGCTTGTTTAAAGAATTCATCAATGTCCATTTCCTCGATTTTGCGCCCGCCGGCGAGTTTCATTTCGAGTTCGTAGCACACTTTCGGATTTTGGACAGTGAGAAGACCGGCACGATCAGCGGAAAGTTCGCTTTTTCTGTCCCACTCGCGGAGTGCGGCGATAATGGCCGTAAGCGCGATATTTGCTAGCGGGATCTGCACAACGGAAAGGGAGATTTTTAACAGCAGCGCGAGGAGCGTTTTGTACAGCACGTGTCCACTGAGGCAATGGCCGAGTTCGTGGCCGAGAATAGCCATGATTTCAGCTTCGCTGAGAGCATCGAGCGTGGAAGAATTGAGCACGATAAATGGCGACTTTACGCCGACTGCGCCTGCGTTTAAAAACGGGCTTTGCGATACGTAGAGTTCAGGAATGTCATGTACATCGAGAATTGCACACGCCTCGCGGTAAATTTTAAAAACATTTTTAAATTGATTTTCCGAAACGCGCACCGATGATGCAAGTGTGGCAAGGCGTATTGATCGCTCTGTTGTCGTGCCAATCAGCGTTTTTAAAACGATGTCAAGTCCGGGCACACTCTGTAGCGCATGAAGCGCGGCGCGGTCAGCCGGATGCTCCCACGCGGCGGGCGTGATGCCGTAAAGTGGGTTTCTGTTGCTCATATTTTCAAAAATTTGTCTTTAAAAAAGGGAATTTCACACTTCTACAGACTCAATGTGAATTTTTAAAAATACGATAAGTTTTTAAAAAGTTATAAAATACTGGGGTTCTTAAAAATTATTTTACCTTGTAAATGAAGATATAATGTCGGCTTAAAATAGTTTCCTGCGAGAAATTCCATAAAAAATGCGTAGAAAGAAGGATCTTCCGTTAGAAGCTTTCTCACAATGACGACACCTGTAAGGTGTGAAGAAGCTATCAGGATTCAAATTACATCAACCGCTTTTCGGCTAAACTCGTATACGTTTCTCCTGCAATAATGATATGGTCGAGGATTTTTATATCAATTAATTCGCCAGCAGAGACGAGTTGTTTTGTGATGGCTATATCTTCGCGTGAAGGCTCGATATTCCCGGAAGGATGATTGTGCAGGAGCACAATGCTGGCGGCGCTTTCTGTGATGGCAATACGGAATACTTCACGGGGGTGAACAATGCTCGCATTTAGCGAACCTTCGCTCACGAGCACTTCGCGGAAAACCTGATTGGCGGAATTTAAAAGCAAAATCCAGAATTTTTCAGTGCGTGCACTGCGGAAACGGGGAATATAAAAGCTAGCAATTTCTTCGGGCGAACGAAATACTTTTTTTAAAGCGAACGGTTCGCTTTCGGTGCGGCGGGCAATTTCAAAAACAGCCGCGAGCATGATAGCTTTTACCTGTCCCATACCACGGATTTTAGCGAGTTCACTTACGTCTCGCGAGGAAATTCCCGTGAGGTCGCGGAAGTGCTTTAGAAGTTCCCGCCCGACGTCAAGTGCGGAAAAGCCTTTCGTGCCTTTTGAAATGAGAATAGCTAAGAGTTCAGCGTCTGAAAGCGAGTGTGCGCCACTTTTTAAAAGACGTTCGCGAGGGCGCTCGTCTTCGCGCCATTCGTGGATAGCGAGATGTCTGGGCATATCGGCGTTGTATTCCGTGATTTTAAAACTGCCGTAGCCTGCTTTGATACGTTTATCCTCCACGCTATTCTCCTTTTAAAAAAGAGTGTTTAAAAACGCTGAATTTTTAAAGCAAGTCTTTTTAAAAGGAAATTATTCGCCGGATTGTTCCTCATGGAGGATTGTTTGCATCCAATTCAAATATGGTCGGGCGGACTGGTCAAGCGCGACAGAGACAATTTCAGGAACGTCGTACGGGTGGAGTTCTGTGATACGGGCTTCGAGTTCACCGAGCTTTAGGGCTGAAGTTTTTATCATAAGCATTACTTCGCTGTTTTCCTCGATGACATCTTCCCAGGCATAGATGGAGAAAACGCTCGGCACAATGGTGCAGCAAGCAGCAAGTTTTTCTGAAACAAGAATGCGGGAAATGTTACGCGCATTTTCAAAAGAACTTGTGGAAATAAAAACTATACGAAAGGAGGAAGCATTTTCCATGATTTTTTCCGAACTTTGTAGAATAATTACTCAAATATAGAGAACTTAACGTTTTAAAAAAGGGAAAAATGATAGATTTAATTCTGTACCAACTGCACATCGTAGCCGCGCTCTACGCTTTTACAAAACGCTGGC
>DASPKH010000198.1:0-13695 GCA_035628175.1 Patescibacteria group bacterium | reverse complement strand
GCATGGCCGCCGGATTATGAGTCGAGAGTTGCGCGCCGCCAATATAGGGCTGCACAGGGCATGACGGTGGTTTTAAAAGACATTACGATATACCAGGAATTTTTATCAGAGCTTTTTAAAACCGGGATGAACAGAATTGATAATGTGGAGTTTCGTATATCTGACATGCGAAAGTACCAGAATGAAGCCCGTGAAATTGCTGTTCGTGCTGCACGGGAAAAAGCCGAAGCGCTTGCTAAAACCCTTGGTCAAAGTATTGGTGGCGCGTATTCAATTGAGGAATTTCCTGAAAATAATTATCCAATGATGCGTATGGCAAATCAAAGCATGGATGGTGGGGGTAGCACTTCCCCTGAAACTTTTGGCCAGATTGCTATTTCGGCAAATGTCACTGTTCGATTTTACCTGAAATAGTTTTAAAACAAGATTTTAAAAGATTACTTCTTTTTAAAAGTCTTTACATGACATGAAAAGTTTACTTTGATCTTTAAATTTTATATTCATCATGCACTATCTACTCCTTTTTCTCATAATCATTTTCTCTTTTTCACCTGTTTATTCAAAAGATAAAGATTCCCTGGGTACTGTTCGCACGAAGGATTTCCGCTACTCGCTTGTAACGCCAAAGGGCTGGATAGCTGATATGCAAAGTGGACTCGAAGGGGGTATCCCGCTTATTTTCCTGCCAAAAGGGAAAAATTGGGAAAATTCGCCAGTGGCTTTCTACAGCTATGTGGAGCCTATTGATTCTGCAAAGCCAGTCATTCTTATTATCAATGAAGATTCCCGGCGAATGAGTATGGGGATTCCAAAGCTAAGCGCCAAGCATTTAAAAATGTTTGCGCTGGGTAATGCCTCTGTGCAGGTGGTACATTATATCAGTGAAGAAGGAAAGCTTTTTGACGCCGTAGCTTATATTGTCCAAAGCCCGACACTCATGGTGCGTTATGTCTTTTCAGCCAAAACAAAAGAAGATTTTACAAAAAATCTCCCTCTTTTTGAAAAATCGCTTCAAAGCTATAACTTTACGGCTGAGCGGGAGTAACCGCAGTTTTTAAAAAGCGCGCTTCACGCTGTATGCTGTTCAACTCGTTCCACTTCCTGCTTTTTTTTATTGTCGTCACCACTGCTTACTTTGCACTCCCGCAGAGGTTTCGCTGGGCGTGGCTGCTCCTGGCATCGTGCTATTTCTACATGGCGTTTGTGCCGGTGTATATCCTTATTTTGGGTTTTACAATCATTATTGATTATTTCGCGGGAATTTGGATAGAAAAAGCAGAAGGGAAAAAGCGGAAGTCACTGTTGATCCTCAGCCTTGTTTCAAATATTGCCATTCTCGCCGTTTTCAAATATTACAACTTTTTAAATGGGAATCTTTCTTACGTTTTAAATGGGTTCGGCTACCAGAATCATATTCCCGAACTTTCCATTCTCCTGCCGATCGGCCTTTCCTTTCATACTTTTCAGGCTATGAGCTACACGATAGAAGTGTATCGCGGACACCAGTCTGCAGAGCGTCATTTTGGTATCTACGCACTCTATGTCATGTTTTACCCACAGCTTGTGGCCGGGCCGATCGAACGTCCGCAGAACCTGCTGCACCAGTTTTATGAAAGGCATGAATTTCGCTATGAGCGCGTAGTAAGCGGGCTGCAGCTTATGATGTGGGGGCTTTTTAAAAAAGTAGTGATCGCCGACCGCCTCGCTATTGTCGTTGACCAGGTTTTTAAAAATCCACAGGAATTTGGCGGCCCCGAGCTGCTTATTGCAACAATATTTTTTACCTTCCAGATTTACTGCGATTTTTCGGGTTATTCCGATATGGCGATCGGTGCGGCGCGCGTGATGGGATTTGACCTCATGAAAAATTTTCGCAGGCCGTATTTCTCGCAAAGTATTAATGAATTCTGGACGCGCTGGCACATCTCACTTTCCACTTGGTTTAAGGACTATCTCTACATTCCGCTCGGTGGCAACCGCGTTTCTGTACCACACTGGTACCTGAATCTGCTGGCGGTTTTCCTCGTAAGCGGGCTTTGGCATGGTGCAAACTGGACATTTATTATCTGGGGCGCGCTTCATGGATTCTACTTGATTTTTGGACTAATGACAAAGGCGCTTCGCGAGAAGACATGGCAGCTTTTAAAAATTCCCAATTTTGTCCAAAGCTTTTTAAAAACAGTGACAACCTTTGCGCTTGTAGCATACGCGTGGATTTTCTTCCGTGCGCAGACAGTCGGCGATGCACTATTCATATCGCAAAATCTCTTTAAAGGAACTGGCGAATACTTTTTAAAAAAGCTCTCAGGGGGGGACATTATGCCGCTGGCAATTGACTTTCAAACATCGGATTGGTTGCTGGCTTTTGGCGCTATTATGTTTATGGAAGCCGTGCATTTTATCCAGCGCAGGCGCAGTATTCCGCAGCTTTTACAATCGCAGCCGACAGCACTTCGCTGGGCGGTGTATTACGCTGTAATTGTCGTGATTTTCTTTTTTGGAAAATTCGCCAGCCGGGAGTTCATTTATTTCCAGTTTTAAAAAGCTTTACAAACATGAATCGCGATATCCCGAAATTCCTTTTTAAAACTATCCTTTTCCTGCTTCCGCTTGTTATTGTTTTCGGTTATGTAGAATGGCAGCTCCGTGGTATGAAAACAACATATACCATAAAAAAGCGGGATTTTGAAAAACAGCTGGATTCAGTGGAAATCCTTGTGCTTGGTTCATCGCATGCGCTCTATGGCATAGATCCGGCGCAGTTTTCGTGGCGCGGATACAATCTTTCTAATTCAAGTCAGACGCTGTATTACGACGCTCGCCTGACGGAAAAATATCTCAGCCGGCTTCCTCTTGTAAAATCTGTCATTATTCCTGTTTCATACTTTTCATTGTGGTATCGGCTGGAAGATACAAAAGACGCATGGCGTATGTATTTTTACAAAAAGTTCTGGGACATCGGCAATTCAGAAATACGGGTGACCGATTCGGAGAATTTTAGCTACACAATGCTGTATTCGCCGAAGATAGCGTTTCACTACTGGCAGCGGGGTTTCCAGGATACAAATGTGACTGGTACATTGAATTATAATGGCTGGATTCCTGCAAAGCCCCACGAGGTGAATCAGCTTACCGATTCGCTAGCAAGGATCCGCGTGGAGTCGCATGATTTCGTTCATTTTGAAAACAGGTTAAACGACAATATGCGTGACCTGGAGCGGCTTGTCATAGTTTTAAAAAAGCGGAACATTGACCCGGTTTTAATAACAACTCCCGTAAGTGAATTGTATGCCCGCTATGCCGATCAGGAAGTTGTTACTAAAAACGAGAATCTTTTAAAAAATCTTGCTAAGCGTTTTAATTTGCAATATTTTAATTACTTTAGCGACACACGATTTTCACTGTCAGACTTTAACGATAACGATCACCTGAATCCTCAGGGCGCCATAAAATTCAGCAAAATTCTTGACGAAGAAGCGCTATCAAAACACTATGGAAACAGCAGGCGTTTTAAAAAAAATTAGTTTTAAAAAGCATAATTTTAAAGGAGTTCGAACGCACGATCCGCGACACAATGAGATCACACTTCGACTCCTTGCTGAAACGGTTGCGGTATTTGTACTGCTGAGCGTGAGTGCGTACCATCTTTTAAAAATAGAAAATTTCTGGGCGACAGTGTTGTATTGCGGCGTGCTCCTTTTTCAGGGATTGTGGCTGGACCGGCTATATATCGTGGGACATGAGGCTACACATAAAAAGCTCTTTCCTAACAGCGCTTTTACAAACGACCTGGCCGGAATGCTTATGCTCATGCCCCTTCTTGTGCCGCTTAGGATCTACCGGAAAATACATGCATTTCATCATGGTTTTAACCGTAAGGACCATCATACGTCGGTGCTCGATGTTTTTGTAACAAAAAAGCCGTTGAATATTTTTAAAAAAGCGTGGTTCTATTTTCTGTGGTTTGCCGGTGTTTTTCTTGGTGGTTATTTCATTCATTCAATCGTTTCGATCGTACTTTTCCTGCTGACGCCGACAGCGCTTGCAGTGAAAATTTCACCTGCTTTTAAAGGCTGGACAATTAAAGACAAGGTAGTCTCCTGGGCACAGTTTTCTCTTGGTATCGGCTTTCATTATATAGTCTTTGCAACATTCGGTTTTGATGCGTGGCTAGCGGCGCTTGGCCTTCCATTCCTGGTTTTTGCGTGGGTGTGGTCGCTGCTCGTATATATTTTTCATTACGACACAACTATCGGGCCGGACGTGCGTTACAATGCGCGTTCTTTAAAAAGAAATCCATTTTTTGCGTGGCTTTTTATGAATTTCAATGAGCATGCAACGCATCATGCAAAACCGAATATTCCGTGGTATGAACTGCCTTTAAAAAAGGTGGATTTACCCGAAGGTTTTCAAAAGAATCAAAATGTAGAAACTGTTTTTCAGGCGATTAAACAGCAACTAAAAGGCCCAATCATTATCCATGAACATGATCATCAGGAAAGCTGAGGTGCGTGATGCCGAAGCTTTTTTAAAAATAAAGGAAGAATTAAAAATGCCACTCGTACAGGAAACTGCACAGGGCGGGTTTTTGCTTGGCACGACACTTAAGCAATATCAGTTTTATATTGAAAATGCCTTCGTGCGTGTCCTCGAGGACTCGGATAAAGCCCGTATTGTGGGATTTTCAATCATTCTGCCAGATCAAGTTTTGCGTGCATCCGAGCTATGGGAGAAAAGAGAGTATATACGCTGGAATGAATTTGATTCTTCTGAATTTGAAGGTAAAAAGATCGCATATTACGAACAACTGGCAATTTTGCCGGATGCAGCGTATAGACGTTATTCGTTCTTGCTGGCCTTTTCTAACGCCAAAGATGTCATAGAAACGGGGCATGAGTGCATGATCACGACAATCGTCAATTATCCTGTTCGTAACCGCGCGGCGCTACCTTTCCTCGAGGCGATTGGCTGCGTGCATGTTGGGGAAGTGGAGGAGAAATATCCCGATGTAGGGCGTGTTCATTCTGACATTTATTTTGTAGATAAAAAGCGTTTTGTCGAAAAGCTGCAGTCACACCCGATCATTAAAAAAGTACTTATCGATCTCAACGAAATTATGCCTGAATGATGCATAAACATGCTTCAAGATTTCCATCCATTTGTAAAAAGAAATGGATAAACGTACCGGAAGATCATTGGAATTCCTGGATCTGGCAACAGCAAAACCGCCTGACAACACCTGAGGAAATTGGGGAAATAACAGTTGTAAAAGAAAGCGAAAAAGCTGCTTTTAAAAAGTGCGCGGAAAAGTTTAATGTTGCTGTAACACCGTATTACGCATCGCTGATGGATGATACGGACGAGAATTGTCCGATAAGAAAGCAAGTGATTCCCTCACACAGTGAGCTTGTAAAAAGCGATTTTGAACAAGCCGACCCGCTTGGAGAGGAGGCGCAAAGCCCTGTTCCGGGGTTGATACACCGCTATCCTGATCGCGTTCTTCTGTATACAACCCACAACTGCCCCGTGTACTGCCGCCATTGTACGCGCAAACGCAAAGTAAGTGATCCGGCTTCCATGCCTTTCAAAAATGATTTCCAAACTGCGCTTGAATATATTCGCCACAATGTGCAAATTCGTGACGTCATTCTTTCCGGCGGCGACCCGCTCTCTCTATCGAACGCGCGACTGGAGGAGCTTTTAAAAAGCCTGTACGAAATATCACACGTAGAAATTGTCCGTATAGGTACGCGCAATCCTGTGACACTTCCGCAGCGCATCGATGCAGAACTCGCTACGCTTTTAAAAAAGTACCGGCCCATATACATCATGACGCATTTTAATCATCCGAAAGAATGTACGCGTGAATCGCTGAAAGCGGCTATTCGTCTGGCTGATGCGGGAATTCCGGTGATGAACCAAACTGTACTTTTAAAAGGTGTCAATGACAATGCAGAGATTTTAAAGGAGCTAAACCACAACTTGCTTCTGATGAATATCCGCCCGTATTATCTCTTTCAGTGCGATGCAGCCGAGGGGATTTCGCATTTTCGCGTTTCACTGGAACAATCTTTAAAAATAATAGACCAATTGCAAGGGTGGACATCCGGGCTTGCCGTTCCAAAACTTATCGTCGATTTGCCGGGTGGCGGCGGCAAGGTGCATATTGCCCCGGAAAAAATTATCAAGGATAAAAGCGGCCACATTAGCTTTAAAAATTATCGTGGCAATATGTTTGAATATGACGACTTTTAATAGTGCGTGAACTTTTACAAAGAAAAAGTGATTGTAGGAAATTGTAAACCAATTCATCGGACTCATTGACTTGTATTGTGAAAACAAACCTACTGCACCGGTTTTTTAAAATTACGCTGCTATGTGTTATGGCGCTATGTTGTATCGCATCATGTTCGTCGCCGCGGCTTGTACGCCCTGTCTTTGTGGCACCGAATAAAATAGCTGAATTCGATTCGCTGATGGTGAATTTAAGTGCGAATAATTATAATTTTGAAGATTACGAGAGCATGCCGGATCTCTACTGGGATGATATTCCACACCTGCTGGAAATCGCCGAAAGCGATCTGCCGCTAACATTTTTTCCTCGCAATCCGGCTTCGTCGTACGCGCAGCACCAGGCGTATATGGGCATTGTGGCACTTTGGATGATTGAATCTATCCGCCGTGACTCGCCGCTTCGCACGCACACTGATATACAGCCCTTCCCATCGCTCAATCCTATACTCGGGCCGCAGAGTGCAGCCGAACCCGATCTCAGCCCAGATACATTTATTGAACTCCGTACAGCAGCAGAAGCGTATAAACGCTGGTGGCGTTTGTATCCGAATACTGGCATTGACGCTTTAAAAAAAATCGATCCACTGTCAGGGACAGGCCTAAAGTGGAATTAACTTTATAAAGGTTTTAAATAGTTTTAAAAACATTTTCAATTGCTGTGGCACATTCTTCATAAAGAATTCTCCGTCCGGCGACGTCCGAAAGTGTTGCGCTGGACGTGAGAATTTTCTGCTTTAAAAGCTTTCTTTGTTCTTCCGGGGCTTTCAGCACCTCGGCTAGCCGCTCATGTCCGGCTCCAAGCAGAATAGAGCCATGCTGAAGGACATAGTCACCAAAAACCCGCTGAGCTGAGCCAACGACTTTTCTGTTTTGAAATGTGACTTCGTAGCGCGCAGAGCTTGTAAAGCAGACAGCTGAGGATTCGGAGTTTCGGTACACATTTTTAAAATCTGTTTGTGCTTTTTTAAAGTCAAGAGCGTTATTGCACAGTGGATTGAGCGCCTTTAAAAGCAGTTCGTGAATAATTCTGTAAATATCGTGACTTGTTCGCTCTTTAGTAATTTTTAAAACCGCTGAATACGTGATTTCATCGGCATGCAGCACTGCACGGCCACCGGTTGGCCGCCGGACTATGTCAAACCCGTTTTCAAAACAGGCTTTTTCGTCAATGTCAGAGTCCTTTTGGTGAGCGCCAAGTGAGACACACCAAGGATGCCACGTGTACAGACAGAAAATTTCGGGCGAGTGGCCTTCGGATACTTCTTTTAAAAGCCTGAGGTCACGCGCCATATTGTAAGCGCCTGAATGTACACCGCTTTTGAGCAATCGTAAAGAAAGATTATCGAAGAGTTTTTCGGTAGGATTCATACCTAAAATTACGTATTTTAGCTTGCAATACCAGCACTCTATAGTATTTTACCAAAATACGCAGAATTATGATCACCTCAATTCTGGAAATTCTCGAATCGGCCAAGGCCCAATCTCAGACGCAACCGCACATTGCTTTACAAAAAGCACAAAAAGCTTTATCATCGGCTCTCTCCATACATAACGACCGCTTAATAGCTGAAAGTAAAACCTGCATAGCCCTATGCCAGCGCCATCTTGGCGAAAAGGAGGCTGCTAGTGCAAATTTCCTGGATGCTATCGCTGATTTTGAAAGGCTTGGGCTTTATGATATGCAGGCAGCTACACTGCGGGAAATCGGCGTTTTGCATTATTATACAGATGAGCCTCAAATCGCGCTTCAATATTTTGAGAAGAGCCTCGCTTTGCGTGAGCAGCACTGTCCTGATGATACCAAGGCATTTCGTCAGCTGTATAATTCACTGGGAACGGCGTATTCGTCTGTTGGAAATACCATACTTTCAGTAGAATATTATCTGAAAAGCCTTGCTATTGCCGAAGAATTGTCAGATCATGAAGGCGCTGGTGCTACGCTTAATAACCTCGGGCATATATACCAAGGATTGTACGATAGGAAAACAGCGCTTGAGTATTACCACAAATCTCTTGAAAAGCGGCGTACCTGTAGCGACATCCTAGGCGAGGCGCGAACTCTCATCAATATTGGCGGGCTATTGATAGAAGAGTTGGAGTTTGAGGAAGCTCTCAGGCATCTGGCTGAAGCTGAAATCATAATAGGGGGCATTAATGCTCCGGGGCTGGAAATGATCCTGTATGCTCACCTCGGTCTGGCTTATGCGACTACCGGCAGTTTTACAAAATCATTATCCAGCCTGGAAAAAGCTTTTGTGATGGCCGAAGCATCAGGTTCGCCTGGTGCCAAGGTGAATGTATTGATGAATTTCGCCCAGGTCTATAAGATTAACAGTGACTTCCCCGTTGCAATAAATTACTTATTGAAGGCATTACCCATCGCTGAGGAGAATTCGCTGCCTTCAGTAGTTACTATACTGGATTTTCTTGCCCAGTGTTACGAGCAGAGCGGTGAATTTGCCCTTGCCTTGCTGTATTTTAAAAGATTTCATAATCTTTCGCAAGATCAGAAACATGCGGAAAAAGAGAAAGAAATAGCACGTTTGCAAATTGAGTTTGATATAGAACGTGCGGAAAAGGAAAATGAAATATATCGTTTAAAAAATATTGAACTGGCAAACGCAATCCGCGAACGTGACCAATTGAATGCTCATTTACAGGCAAATAATGAAAAACTTCAGCGTATAAGTGACGAAAAATCCGAAATGCTTGGAATAGCTACTCACGACCTTAAAAACCCACTTTCCGTCATAGGAATCGTTGCAAAAGCTTTAAAAAATAACGCTCACTCTATTACCCCTGATCTCATTACAGAATACGCTACGGATATCGAGCAAACGGCAAACGAGATGTTTGCCCTTGTGAAAAATTTCCTGGATATTAACGCTATAGAGTCAGGAGCTATCAGCCTCAAACAGGAGCCAGTAAATATAAGTATTATAGCGGAAAATCTTGTTACTTCATATTCTGAGCGTGCCCGTCATAAGCTTATTGAAATTGTTTTACTGGCTGAAGACGAATGTTTTGCTGTAGCTGATCCAACAGCTATCGTGCAGATAATGGATAACCTAATTTCGAATGCTATAAAATATTCACCCTTTGAAAAATCCGTTTTTGTTTCGGTAAACTCTGGTTTGGATCTTGTGACATTCACTGTGCGTGACGAGGGGCCTGGGATTCCGGAACAAGACAGGATAAGGCTTTTTAAAAAGTTTGCGCGGCTTAGTACAGAACCAACAGGTGGCGAGCATTCCTCCGGCCTCGGGCTTTCCATTGTAAAAAAGCTGGTGGAATCTATGAACGGGTGCGTATATTACAGGGACAATGCCACAGGTGGCGCATGTTTTGTAGTGGAATTACCTGCCTTTACCAGTGCCGAGATAAAGCAGGGAGCCGTGGAACGCACCTTCGCTTTTTAAAAAGAACCCGTGGGAAATTTTTTTGGGAAGATTGGTGTTTTTAGTTATTGAAGTGACCACTAAAATAATTTTTAAAAGCGAGGAACATCATGTCAAGTTTTGCGATTTATATCATTGGATTCGTGATCGTGGTTGCCGGCCTGGCCTATGCCGCGAGTCTCATGGGCCTTGACCAGACGTGGATCATCATTGGAGCGGTTGTGCTTTTAGGCTTTGGACTTTTGACTGCTGCCACTAAAACAAAACGCCCGGATCCGCCGGCACAATAGATCTCATCGTATTTAATGCAGAAGAGGAATCTTTTTAAAAAGGATTCCTCTTTTAGTTTGATAAGCTTTCATTTTAAAAAGTATTTTTAAATTATTCCTCGATGCTCACACCTTTCCAGAAAGCAATCCGGCCTTCAATTTCTTTTGCCGCATCCCGCGGATTGGGGTAATACCACGCAGCATCACGATTTGCAGAGTTATTCACTTCGATAGTGTAATAATGGGCTGTGCCTTTCCACGCGCAGACCGTTTGTGTTGGGCTTGGTTTTAAAAAATCCTTATTGACTGAATCTTCGGGGAAATAATGGTTGTTTTCTACAACAACAGTGTCGTCACTTTCCGCTATCACGCGGCCATTCCAGATTGCTTTCATGATAAAAATTTGTAAATATCTTTTAATAAAATTGTAATTACCGTAAGTTTAAATTTTAAGAACGTGAACTTTCTTAACGAAAATATTCTTTAAAAGGTTTTCAAACCCGGTTTTTAAAACAAAAGAAGAGGTAAAAAGGATGATTCCAGGAAAAAAAACATCAGGCTTTGTCATGGCTGCAATTCTCGCTTTAGGGCTTACAACATCGGGCTGCGAGCGTAAAGAACACGTAGACTCTGGGCACGACCGCGAAATGCACGGTGAAGATGACGGCAAAGCACAAAATGAAGGGCAGCTGCGGATGGACAGCATGAATGCCGTGGTGAGCAGTCCGACACAAAACACAGCGATGGCAGTTCTCAGCCCAACACAGGGGAATACTGTGGCCGGTACGATTTCTTTTACACAGGTTTCCGGTGGTGTACAGATCACAGGAAATTTGCAGGGGCTCCCACCGAATAGCACTCACGGATTTCATGTTCACGAAAAGGGCGACTGTTCGGCTGCTGACGGAAGTTCAGCAGGCGGGCACTTTAATCCTGATAATCATCAGCATGGCGGACCTGATGACCAGATGCGGCATGTGGGCGATCTCGGTAATGTGCAGTCTGATGCCAGTGGTAATGCACGCTACGAGCGCCTTGTACCAGGAATGACATTGGAGGGCGCAAATTCCATTATTGGCCGCGGACTGATTGTTCACAAAAAAGCAGATGATTTTAAAACACAACCAACCGGCGGTGCAGGGGACCGTATAGCATGTGGTGTGATTCAAAAAGCCGGAACTGTGCTTGATACCAAGACCGATAGATAGTTGCTTTTAAAAATAGAGTAATACAATAAACCTCTTTTGGGATGCTTTCATATCATACCAAAAGAGGTTTTTTTTACTCAAAGTAAGTAATATAAGAACTTGCGAAAATACTGTCGTGTTGCAATGTCATTTATTCTTGAAAGTTACTTTTAAAAACTAATGGAGGTTGTAATGCCAGGACGCTTAAACGGAAAGGTAGCAATCGTAACTGGTGCAGGGACAGGTATCGGCGAGGCTATTGCGCATAAATTTGCACATGAAGGTGCAATGGTCGTAGTAAGCGGCGCTGAAAAGGATCCTGTTGAAGATGTAGCAAAAGCAATTCTGGAGCGTGGCGGGAAAGCAGTATTTCATACGGGTGATATTTCGCAGGTGGCTGAAGCGAAAGCATGTGTAGAAAAAGCAATTCATGAATTTGGTGCTCTGAATATCCTTGTGAATAATGCAGGGGTTTTTCCTGATATGGAAGAAACGCAGGATTATGACATTCGGGATTTTGAATTTCTCATACGTAATAATATCACGACTGTTTTTCTCATGACAAAATTTGCGCTGCCATACCTACAGAAGACTCGTGGAAATATTGTCTCGGCAGGATCAGAGGCCGGATTTAATGGCATTGCAGAAATGACCCCATACGGCGGCACAAAAGCATGGGTACATGCCTTCATGAAGGGCGTTGCACTAGAGCAGGCCAAATACGGCGTTCGCGCAAACTGCGTATGCCCTGGGCCAATTGACACCGCCTGGACGCATAAGGAAACCGGGCCTATGACAAAGAAAATGGAGAAAATGCTCATCAGCTCAACTCCGCTTGGCAGGCGCGGCACACCGGAAGAGATCGCGAATGTATACGCTTTCCTGGCGTCTGATGAAGCAAGCTATGTGACAGGAGCTCTATGGCTGGCTGATGGCGGCATTACCATTACCAAAAGTAATGTAGGCGACCAGGTTCCTGCTGATATAGCACGCCAGCCGGAAGGAATTTTAAAGCTTAAACACTCCCGCGATGGCAAGCCGGATCAGGTATAAGTAGCTTGTAAAAGTTTTTAAAACATCTTTTGGTTTCGGCTAAAAGATGTTTTTTTTGTTTTAAAAAGAACTTTGGCTAAATTGAAACGTCACTTTGGGGTTTTAAAAGCAAAATATGAATATCGTAGGCAATATCGGTTTTATCATCATTGGCATTGACGTATTTGTTTTGTGCAGAGGTTTAAAGACACAGGATTTTTGAAAAGTGCGCTTTCGGCATAGATGAGATACTCATTGGCAGGGAATACGGGCGGGTTATCACATCGGGTCTTCTGCATGTGGACATACGTAGTTTTCACCATGATCTTGTTATATCTTTTCAGCAATACGATTTTGTATTACCTCGGCTGGCCGAATTTCCTCGTCATTTATTTTTGCAAGCCTGACTGGTAGTAGTGACTTGTTGTCACTTTTAATTACCGGAATCATAGGGATTACAGCGCCGTTGGGGCTTCCGGTGCGATAACAGGAGTAATTTTCTCATCAATCGGGCTGTTTCCGGGCACTCGTATTGGCATGTTTTATCTCCCGGTTTCACTTCCGGGCTGGATTTCCAGGCTGATTATGTATTGTGTGCTATCTACGGCATCCGTTCCAATACATCAAACATTGGCCACGATGCGTATATCAGCGGTGCGCTTGTGGGGAATGCTGACAGCTATTGTGCTAAAGCAGCTCGCTCTTCAGTACAATCCTGAAACGATCCTGATCATCTTCATCCCTGAGCTATTGTTCATCCAGGTAATTATAAAATTGCCTCAGATTTAATGATAGATAACCTCTTTTTTTTAACATAAAAGCCTGATAAAAGACCAGCGCTACAATGCAGAGAAAATACAAAAAGAGAAAGAACTGAAGATGATCCATAGTCAGGGGTTCAATAGTTTGTTGACGCGGAGAGAGGGCTCTGGAGGGAGGTATCAAATTCTCGAATGTATTTTAAAAATGATAAATAATGGAATTCACAATGTATAAAAAGCGAATCCTCATTCCGCTCGCAATTATTGTTGTGTTGGTGGCAACAATTGCAATCCCGGCATCACATGTTTTAAATAGCTATATTGATGATACTGCAAAAACTTCAGAATCTTCATCACGCAAATACATCAACGACGCCAGCGGGCTGAATCGCACAAAAGTTGATACAATCATCAGTGTAAAAAACAGGCCGCAGGAAATCCGCAAACAGCTCCGCGACATTATCCGGCGCGCTAATGCTGATAACAAAAAAATCTCGATAGCAGGCGCGCGGCACAGCATGGGCGGGCACGTGATTTCGCCTGATGGTATCGTGATCGACATGCGCCCGTACAGGTGGATGATGCTTGACACCACGACGGACATTTTAAAAGTCGGCTCCGGAGCGATGTGGACAGATATCCTCAATTATCTTGATGGCCACGACCGCTCGGTTGGCGTGATGCAGGCCTTCGCCAATTTCTCAGTTGGCGGCTCGATCAGCGTGAATGGCCACGGCTGGCAGCACAATCGCGC
>DASPKH010000197.1:0-4120 GCA_035628175.1 Patescibacteria group bacterium | reverse complement strand
CATTTCCTGTTAGATAATCCTCGAGGTCTTGTTTTACTTGGTCGACGCGGGCTTCCTTCAGTTCGGGCTTCGTGTCCCAATCAGTAAATCGCCACGGCCAGTACTTATCGGCAATTTCAATCAAATACTTGACAGTCATTTGATTGTTCATGAGCGCGAGTTTGAATACCGGAAAAGCATTGGCAAGCTCAAGCCGCTTGCTCTCTACAGAGGCATGCCAAGGCGCAAGTGCGTAATGGGTTGCGCCAGGTGATGGAAAAGACAGGGGGTAAATAAAGTTTGTTCCCTTGCGGCTGCGCAAATCGTCTACAGGGAAAAACTTGGACAATACAGGCAATTTTATGGTGTACTTCTTATCTTCATTTGCCCAGTCGGCATTAATGAGGCAATGCTCAATAATGCCACTTGTATTATGCTGAGAATAACGACAAAACATCGCCTGTTGGCCTCGCACACCGATGATTTTAGAGCCGTCGTCGCTGCGAATTATCTCAGGAAAACCATTGCGGTACCAGTAAAAGTCACTACCTGCCCTGGCGAGGTAGCCATATATGTCTGTATTGTCTAAGAAAGTACTGATCTCAGAATTTGAACGCGGAGTGAAAACGTCCTGTCCGTTTACCTGCTCCACTTGGCCAATTACGTATCCAGCAGCTACCAACAGTGCGACTTGTATGTCAATCGTCGAGGGTATAAGGTCGTTTTTCCTGGCCAGGTTGAAAATATCCTGAGGATACAAATTATTGTCGCCCCAAGGAGCCAGAATGTCACTGCCCTCTGCCTTTACAACAGGTTGAGATGGCTTAGCCTTGTTGCCAGATGCAGGATTGCCTGCCAAGCCTAGCTTTACCCAGGATTGCGAACGCGGCAAATATGAAATGTCCAATTCTGCGCTCATGATGGTCGTACTTTTATTCCGTTTACTCGTGTGATAAATTCAATATTGCACTTTCTTATTGACTCACTGTCAATGCAATAAATATTTCTGGTTTTGTTCTCCCACTCATTTGATTGTTTAGCCTTTTTCGTTTTTTCATGTTTGAGAACTGTTTGTGAATCAGATTTTTTAGCCAATAAATAGAGTCCTTTAATCTTTAATCCACGGTTTTTAGCCAACACACAATTCTTCATCGTGATTAGCTCGCCTCCGGTATCCCGGTTAATGTCCAGGGTCATGAAGGTTATCGAAAAGGGTACGGCAATGAGGTTGCCGTCTTCGTCTTCCTCGGTTTTTTCCAGGAGAGCCAGAGCCTGTGCTCTCGGAATGGTTCGCTCGAGTGTCGGTTGCATTCTTTTTTTATTTCAAATTTGCGGAAGGCATTGGAGAGTAAAAAGGACAAGAAAAGTTCGCGACCACTGCCCTTGAGGCGTGAAAGCAGGTTCTTCGCGAACCGCGCAGCGGATGGCAGCGGGCTAAAAAAGTTCGCAGCACTACAGGTTGTGCGAGGCAGACTGATTTCGCGAACGCTATTTGCAGAAAGGTTTTCGCAGCGGCTGCTTTGCAGCCTAAAACTCGAGTATTTTGCCAGTGGCTGCTGGCGGAACAGGTGGAGTGAATAGAGAGGTTAAATTCTGGAGCATGCAGGTGGATAGTTTCTCAAGCAAAATACACCGATTCAGCGCGCCAAAAGTGGCGTGCTTCCTCCGCTTTTGCTCGGAGAAACGCAGCGATTTTTTTGGCGTTTTTGGGTACTTTTTACTTTACTGGCAGTCCGATGATTGGAGCATGAATAAAAAAATGCTCTTCTTTTCTATCGTTGTTTATAACTAAACAAACGTGCGTATACTGAACATCCCATGTATGCGAAACCCCGCCGATGCCTTCAAACATCTCATTGCCAGTTAATAAGTTTTCAGCTAATAAGCTGTATTCCTCATCTGAAAGGAATATTATTTTTTCTATAATAATTTTTTCAATCGTTCCGGTATCTTGGCATTTATACCCTGCTAAGTCGCTTGATGTGTTAGTATTATATGGAAAAAATGCGCGGTCTGTTTTTATAGAGTACATAATTTTAAAGTTTAGTTATTTTAAAGAGCATTGAAGTTGCTTTAATAAACTGATCTGCTGTTTTTTAATTTCAATTATTTCATCAGTGAGGCGGATTAACCTAGCTATTTCCGGGCGTACTTTTGCAGCCTCTTTAATTACCGTTTCAACCTCCTTTTTTCTTATAAAAGGAATCACAGAGCCGATTAAATAATACTTGAACTTACCTTGACGAAATAAAACAAAGACCTTTTCAAAAAGAAATTCATCCGCTGAGTATACTGCAAAGCAGTTGGCAATTGCGGTTTTTAGAGGTCTCCCGGCGTTTTCTCCTTTGCTCTGTATGAAAAAAGAAGGCGCTGCGGGGTGCTTGTTTGGGTAGGTTAAAAGCAGAATCATGTCAATTGGAGGCACATATCAAAAGCCTTTTTATTCAGTTCGGCACCGATGCCCAAAATATTTCCAAAAACAGGATTTTTGACCTTTTGAAAATGGGTAGTATAGTTTGTAACTCCGCCGATGAAGCCCAAAAGATTAGAACCAAGATCCTGACTTTCTCCCCTTATGCAGGATTCAAGTTTTTGCATTTGGTTCACCTTCACAGTGCTGAGGCGCTCTAAATTGTTATCTGCATCAAACAAGTTTTTAATCAACATTTTTCTTAATTCGATGCTTACATCAACTTTTGCAAACTCTTCCATTTTGGTTATAAGCTCCTGATTTTGTTTCTCAAATTGCTTATGAAAAGCAACTAATGAATCAATTTTTAGGCTATGTCCTAAGGTGTGATTAATTCGCGTGGCTCTTTCAATTTGAGAAAATTGATTTTTGCATCTTATCATTAGCTGGGTAGTACCTGCACAGAACCCCGTATTGCCATCATGCCCATTCCCTAAAAACAGGTAACTGTTTACGGGATAATCCCCGACCTTGGCTTGATTGGTATTTTTAAGATGTGCAAACATTTTTTTACCTCCGTCAAATTCGGATAGTCCTGTAAACTCAAAGCCTGTGATCTCCTGTAGTTTTTGGATTGTATCAATGAATTTTGTGTTATAAGTAGGCGTATAGCTCTTTTTACACACATTTAATATTTTACCTGTGTCGCTGCGCTTTACGGTTTTCCAGCCTGAAATTTTATTTCCTTTTTCATCAAAAAGCGGGTTTTCTTCAATTTCCCATGTCAATGCTTCTGCTATCGATTTCATAATTTTAAAGAGTAAAAGGGTTAAAATATACCTGCGCTTAATGCGCAGGTAGTGAATAATTTTTAAATCTCGAAGGCTTCAACTTCACGCTTTACCTCGTCAAATTTTGCCTTTAGTTCATCAGTAAGTAATTGCATAACCTTGTTAATTACCGCTGAATTAGTAGTACTAAAAGTTTTTCCCGAACTGGTCACCTTCAATTCATCACTTTGATTATCAGAAGATATTTTAAAGTTTTCCAAAGTTTTAACTGATTTATCAACCTTTTCAAACTTCTCTTTTAAAAGCTGAAATTTTTCCAGCCTATCAAATCTTTCATGTACCGTAAAGCGCGTTTGCTGAGTGGGTGCAACTTTATTCACCTGCTGCGGGGCGGGTGTGGTGGGCTGCTCAACCTCCTGCGCGGAGGGCGCGACCTGGTCAATTGGTTGCTGCTGTGGAGGGGTAGGCGTGCTGATCTGCTCCGGCTCTGAAGCTGGGGGCGTGACCTGGTTAACTTGTTCCTGCTGCTTGCGCTCCTGTTCCTCGCGCTCCTGCTGTTCGTGAATGGCTCTTAATTCTTCCTGCCGTGCCTGTTCTTCTGCATGGCTTTCCGCGTTCTGTTGCTTTTCTTTAGCCTTCTTTTTTTCCTCTTTTGCTGCCTGTGCAAACTTTTTTACTTCTTCCGGCTTAATGCCTTCTTTTTTCATTTGGTCGGTTCTGGTAGTGTTAAAAGAGCCGATTAAAGCGCCTTGTTGTTCGCTTTCTGATAGACTATCAAAAAATTCTGATACTTTCATGATTTTAAAATTTAAAGGGTTAAACAATTGCTTATCAGTTGGTTTTTATCCCCTTCTGACATTACAAAGTTAACAAAACTTGTGTTAAACACAAGTTAATTAATCAATCTAATATTACACTTATAAAAAAATATTATATTGAT
>DASPKH010000196.1:0-6727 GCA_035628175.1 Patescibacteria group bacterium | reverse complement strand
TAGACGATACCATAAATTATAAGCGCAGTCCCACCTTTTCAGCGCATCCTTTATCACCAATTCACGAGGTTTATAGAACCATGAAAAAACTACTGTATTGCCTGCTCCTATTCATCTTTATTGCCCCATTCCACCAGTTATCAGCGGGATCTCTATCAGGTAGCGATGGCCCAAAGCAGCCATCAGCCTATTTTCTGGTAGGTGGAGACGCAGCTTCTTCAAAGAAGGATAAGGTATCCATAGTACAAAAGGATAAGAAATTTTCGCCCGATATAATCTCTCTTACTGTAGGGGGAGTTGTAGAATTCCCTAATAAAGATAATCTAGTGCACAATGTATACAGCGCAAAAGGAGCTCTGGGTTTTTTTGACTTAGGCTCGGCAAATACGACACTTCCCGATGAATCAAATCTGGCTAAGAAAACAATGGATAAACCTGGAGTAATAAAGATTAACTGTGCTGTCCACCCAGTAATGCAGGCAAGTATCTTTGTCATTCCTCAGAGTAAATATCACACAGTAAGCCGCAATGGCAGCTACACATTTAATAATGTACCAGCCGGGACATATGATCTGATGGTAATGGATGAGGCTGGTAAAATTTCAAAACTCAAATCCGTAACGGTAAAATAATGCGATCAGCATGGTTACTAGGAATAATTATCGCGATTATCATCACAGGATGTGGGGAAAGCAAGCCACTAAATCAGCAGCACATCAGCCGTGCTTCATTTGTGCGTGGCAAAGAAGTATTCATGGAGCGCTGCATGTTTTGCCATGGCATTAATGCTGATGGCAATGGAAGCCTTGTGAAAACACTTTCTCCTCCGTATCCAAGCAATTTTTGTCAGCCTGAAGTTGCTTTAATACCGCGTGACTCTCTGCTACAGGTTATCAGAGATGGCGGAGAGGCAACAGGTAAAAATCCAGCTATGCCTGCCTGGAAGGATGTTCTCAGTAACCAGGAAATAGACGACTTAATTTCATTTATTCATGCCACCAGCATGCTCGGCAGAGTACCTGCTGACTATGATATGCATAATGCCGAAGTCTTTACAAAATAATTACACCAATTTTCCCTAAGAGACAGCCCTATGAAAAAAATTGCCCTTATCCTGGTATTCATCACTGCCTCTCTGGCCCTATATTCGTTCGTTTCCTCTGAGGATACTACTAAAGATCCAATGTATGGATGGGCTATATCCAAGATTTCATGGAAGGAAATTCCGCAACCTGCAGATAATCCTATTACAAAAGAAAAAGTAGACCTAGGGGCCATGCTGTTCTTTGATCCCCGCCTTTCGAATTCAAATACAATGAGCTGTGCCACCTGTCATGATCCAAATAAAGGATATAGCGATGGAATTCCTTTTTTTAAAGGGGATCACGGTATTATGGGTCCACGCCGAACTCCAACTATAATTAATCTGGCATGGAACAGTACATTTTTCTGGGATGGGCGTGCAGAATCATTAGAGGAGCAGTCGCTCATGCCAATATCTGCTGACGGTGAGATGCGCCAGGATATGGTGGCTCTTAAGAAAGAACTAGAAGAAGCGGGCTACGTACCTTATTTCAAAAAAGCATTTGGTAGCAAGGCAGTTATTAACAATGATTATATAGCCCGTGCTATAGCAGCCTTCGAACGTACACTGGTTTCACATAATTCTCCATTCGACCGGTATATGAGTGGAGATAAGAAGGCATTAACAGAGGCTCAGATCCGTGGTAAGAAGATATTTGAAACAAAAGCTGAATGTACAACCTGTCACAGTGGGCCTAATTTCACTGATGGTAGTTTTCATAATCTCGGAATTGACACCCAGGATGAAGGCCGCTTCAAGCATGTACCTGTCGCCGTCAATAAGTTTGCATTTAAGACTCCAGGACTCCGTGACATTGAGCACCGCGCTCCATATTTCCATAACGGGTCTGCAAAAACATTGCGTGAAGTAATGGAAATCTACAATCGTGGTGGTGATGCAAGCTCTGTTACCCAAGGTAATGTTGAAATCAAGCCTCTTGGTCTGACTGACCAGGAAATGGACGATGTTGTAGAATTCATGAAAGGCCTAAGCGGAAAAGGCGCCCATGCTCTCAAGTCTCCCAAATTACCTGGCATAAAGCACTAATTCTTTATTTAATCAAAGGACCGCTATGAAACAGTGGCTTTCAAAGCTAAGTATCAGAGAAAAGCTACTCCTGCTTACTCTCTGTTCTGTTATCGGTTTTATTGTTATTGCTGTTTATCAGTATGTAACCCTTCAGCGCGAAAGGAGCCTTATAGAACAGATGTATAAAGGCAATTTTACAGCGAATAATACTCTGAGAAGCCTTCATTACGGAGTAGTCAAATCTGTACAGACAGGCCTTGATCTTGTAGCAGGCAATATTGCAGTTTCAGATGCGCAGGTCATTTTTAAACGGTATGAAGAAGGCGATTCCCTTAGTAGTTCTTTACAGGCAATGTGGGAAATATATACAGCATCCTATACTAATGGTAGTAATTTTCTTCAGCGAAATAACAGCATAGTGCAAGACTCACTAGCAGGTGAGCTACACACGGATGTTCCAGAATTCCTTAAACAATTTACACTGGTAGCAGGCCCAGTCAAATCCGGTAATACCAGCAGTGAGGTAATTAACACACCTGTAATTCAGATGATGATGCTTCGGAATAAACTGGAGGACACTTTTGAGCAGATGGCGCGATTTGAGGAAATTAAGGCCAAAGCAGGATATGAACAGGCAGAACAAATAAGCAGAGAAAGCATCATTGTAGCTCTTGTTATTCTTGTTGTAATACTTGGAATTCTACTGGTTATTAGCTCTCAGATTATCTCTGCAATTGTCGTTCCTATTGGAATGCTAAGCCAGAAAGCTCGTTCTGTAGCAGAGGGGAATTTAGACGAAACTATAGAGTACACGTCAGGCGACGAGATAGGCAGTCTTGCATGTTCTTTAAATGAGATGCTCTATCAAATACGGCAGTCAGAGCGAAAGGCTAAAGAATACCTTGCACAAAGTGTTGCAGAATTTTTAATAGTTATGGAGAGGTTTGCAGATGGCGATCTTACTGTACAAATAGATTGCCAGGATAATGATGATCTAGCTAAATTGTACAGTGGATTTAATACTGCTGTTCAGCAACTTAGACAGACAGTGCAAATTGTACAGGAAACCGTAGCAGCTACGGCACAGGATACCGTGCAAATAAGCTCTGCTACTGAACAAATGGCTATGAACGCCGGAGAGCAATCACGTAGTCTTAATGAAGTCTGGGTAGCGATAGAGCAGATGACCTCAACCATTAGTACAAATGCCCAGCATACAAGTCAGGCTTCTCAAACAGCACTGCAAAGTGAAATCCGGGCAAGTGAAAGCGGAGAGACAGTCCGCCTGACGCTGGAAAAAATTCGTGAGATCGCGGCTGTCGTATCACAGTCAGCAACCACTATCGAACAGCTTGGTAAATCTACTGGTGAAATTGGTGATATTATCCTGGTAATCCATGAGATTGCTGATCAAACTAACCTACTTGCACTTAATGCAGCAATTGAAGCCGCGCGAGCCGGAGAACAGGGTCGGGGATTTGCCGTGGTAGCCGATGAGGTACGCAAGCTGGCTGACCGAACTGCCACCGCTACAAAGCAAATCGCAGGCATGGTAAAAACAATCCAGCAAGAGACTAATTCTGCCGTTGAAATTATCCATCATGGAAATCAACAGGTGAAAGAAGGTATGGCACTTGCTGACCGGGCAGGAGTCGCGCTTGCGGATATCGTATCGGGTACTCAAGCGGTGTGCAATCAGATTAATTTCATTGCTGCGGCAAGTTCTGAAATGTCAACTACAAGCGGGTACATAGCACAAAATATTTCAGAGGTTACTGCAACAGTAGAAGAAGCAGGCAAAGGCATCGGAGAGATAGCAAACAATACAGAAGCCCTGCGTATCAAAGCAACACAGCTACACAGTCTCATGGAGCAATTTAAAATACAGGAAGAACCTATTGAAAGTAAAGCGCCCCTCGTAGCCCTGCCATATAGAAGAAATAGTACGGCCCTCCCTACTATGGCCGCTTAGGAATACTACACTTACATAGAAAGAGGAAGCTAATGAAAAATAGCTTCCTCTTACGTTATTCATACCTATTCCGCTTTCAACATATCCTTGAATTTTGACTGGAATTTTTCCACTTTCGGGCGGACGACGAATGCACAGTAGCCTTGATTCGGATTGTTATTATAATAATTCTGATGATAATCTTCGGCCTTGTAAAACTTTTTAAAAGGTACAATCTCTGTTACAATCGGGTCTTTCCACGTTCCTGATGCAGCAAGTTGTTCCTTATATTTTTCGGCAATTTCTTTCTGCTCATCATTATGATAAAAAATCGCCGATCGGTATTGCGTGCCGACGTCGTTGCCTTGGCGGTTTAGAGTCGTCGGGTCGTGTGTTTCCCAGAAAACTTTTAAAAGAGTTTCATAAGATATTTTTAAAGGGTCATAAGTAATTTGCAAAACTTCCGCATGGCCCGTCGTGCCACTGCAAACCGCCTCATAAGTAGGATTTTCCACGTGGCCGCCGCTATAACCAGAAATGGCAGATTCTACTCCTTCCAAATCCTGAAAAATCGCTTCTGTACACCAAAAGCACCCGTTGCCAAATGTTGCTGTTTCTGTCTTCATATTCGCTGTATTTAAATTATCAACTGATTTTTGTGCGTTTGTTTTTGCGCATGAAATAAGCGCAATTGAACACGCCAAAAATACAACTATATTTTGCTTCATTGCATTCCTTTTAAAAAGTTTTTAAAACCGGTTTCCTGCCATATACGAGGATTGAACGGAGGAGATTTTTAAAAAGACGATTGAGATGGTAAATATTCGTTACATGTGTTTTAAAAACTTCGCCCAATTTTCCGTAATTTTACATTTTACAAGGCTTTCTCATTGTCATTGCGAGCGAAGCGCGGCAATCGCAAATACTTTGGACACGACAAACAGTAGTTGCGATTGCCACATCGGAAGACCTACTCGCTATGACGAAACAAGGGTTATCAGGAATTTTAAAGAAACCAAAATATATTTAACATACTTTTTAAAAAGAAATTATGGGAAGAGCATTTGAATTCAGGCGGGCGCGCAAGGAAAAGCGCTGGGACAAAATGTCGAAAGCATTTACGCGGCTCGGCAAGGAAATCGCGATTTCGGTGAAGCAGGGCGGGCCTGACCCGACGACGAACCCGCGCCTTCGCACCGCTATCCAGAACGCGAAGGGCGTGAACATGCCGAAAGAAAAAGTGGATAATGCCATCAAGCGCGCGTCCTCGAAGGACGAAAAGGATTTTCAGGAGGTGCTGTATGAAGGCTATGGGCCGCATGGCGTGGCGATAATGGTCGAATGCGCCTCGGATAATCCCACACGGACGGTGGCACATGTCCGCAGCTATTTCAATAAAGCGGGTGGGTCGCTTGGCAATGCGGGCTCCCTGGCATTCATGTTTGACCGCAAAGGTGTTTTCAAACTGCCGGCTGAGGGCGTGAACCTGGAAGACCTTGAGTTGGAACTGATTGATTATGGCGCTGAGGACATTTCGCTGGAGGACGGCGAAATCACGATTTACACGCAGTTTGCCGACTTTGCACAGATGCAGAAAGCACTGGATGAAAAAGGAATTGCCGTGACGAGCGCCGAAATCCTCCGTATTCCGAACACGTTTGCAGAAATCACCGAAGAGCAGGAAGAAGAGCTGATGGAGTTCATTGATAAACTCGAAGAAGATGATGATGTACAGAATGTGTATCATAATTTGAAGTAGGTTTTTAAAGCCGAAGTTTCCTTTCAAAGCCGGAGTTTTTAAAAGCTTCGGCTTTTTTGTTTTTAAAATTCTTATTGCGAATCATTTGCAGTTGCGGTGAATTATCAATAACTTTGCAGAAATACAATTGAGAACAATTAAAATGAACTGAGATAGTGAAATGCAAGAATTCTGGGAAACCAGCTTTTTAAAAAACGGCGAAATGTGGGGATTTGAGCCAGCTGAATCAGCGATTGTTGCTGCGGATATCTTTATTGAAAATGGGATTAACGATATACTGATTCCCGGTATCGGTTATGGCCGCAATGCAGAGATATTTTTTAAAAATGGCTTGAAGGTAGCAGGCATTGAAATTTCCGAAACGGCAATTAACCTGGCAAAAACGCATTTCGGCGATACGCTGAAAATCTATCACGGCTCGG
Source organism: Patescibacteria group bacterium (assembly GCA_035628175.1). Classification (GTDB taxonomy): domain Bacteria; phylum Bacteroidota; class Ignavibacteria; order Kapaibacteriales; family DASPKH01; genus DASPKH01. Next base: position 482 of record DASPKH010000196.1, on the reverse strand, counting down.
TGACGGACATGCCATTTGATAATCACGTGTACGCTGGTATTTTTTGCTACGGCCTATTGTACTTGCTCGATAGCGAAGAACGGGAAAAGTTTTTAAAAGATTGCTGGCAGCAGCTGGAACCCGGTGGAATAATGATTTTTTCTGTCATTTCTAAAAATTCACCAAACTATGGGCTGGGCAAAAACGTAGGCAAAGACCGTTTTGAACTGTTTGAAGGAGCAAAAATATTCTTCTATGGTGAGGAATCGGTCCGGCAGGAATTTGGTGAATATGGAATTACGAACATTACCGAAATTGATGAGCCTGTAAAAAATATGCCGAACAAACCACCATTTAAGTTTTTACTCGTGATATGCCGGAGGTAAGCGTTTACATATGATGCAGCCACTAGTTTTTTATTAGAAAGTTCTCACATTCTATTTTAATTTGGAGTTATTTAATTCTTCCTTTTCACACTAACGAAGGATTGTACAACTCAGAAT
>DASPKH010000195.1:0-2406 GCA_035628175.1 Patescibacteria group bacterium | reverse complement strand
TTAATTACCGGATGAATGAGATCCAAGCGGTAATTGGCATTGAGCAGGTAAAACGCATGGATGAGTTCTTAAAAAAGCGTGCGGAAAATTATACTGAACTGACAAAAAACTTACGAGAAATTGACGAGGTATCGCTTTTCTTTGAGGGCTATAAACGTTTTAAAAACAGCTATTATTGCCATTCTGCGATCTTACATGATGCGCTCGCTCCAAAGCGGTTTGAGATAGTGCAATTCATGAAAGACCATGGAATTGGCACCAGTGTATATTATCCGCGCCCTGTTCCGCATTTCACCTATTACCGGGAAAAATATGGTTATACTGACGATACTTTCCCGATTGCTGCGCGTATAAGCAATAGTTCCATTGCACTCCCAGTCGGGCCGCATCTTGATACAGATGATATGAAATATATTGCTAATGTTTTAAAAGAAGCTATTCACCACGTATAGTTTATACCTATGATTTCTTTAAAAGATAAACGTGTTGCGCTTATTGGCGGTGCGGGATTTATCGGGCATAACCTGGCTTTAAAGCTCAAGGCAGAAGGCGCTGATGTCCATGTTGTGGATGGCCTGCAGGTGAATAATATTTTGGCACTCAACTCCAGTGATATGAATACACCGAATCGTGAGCTTTATTTACGTATGATTAACCAGCGGCTCGATATGCTGCGTGCTAATGATATTCCGCTGCATGTGGAAGATGCGCGAAATTATCACCGGCTCTCCCTTCTTCTGAGTAACATTAAGCCACAGGTGATCATTCTTCTAGCTGCTGTAGCTCATGCCGATCGCTCGAATAAAGACCCCTACAACACATTCGATCACAGCCTTCGGACGTTGGAAAATGCTCTCGATATTGCGCGCGATTCAGCAGAACATTTTATTTACTTTTCCTCGAGTATGGTGTACGGCAATTTTACATCAGGCATTGTAACAGAAGAAACACCATGTGAACCCATTGGTATTTATGGTGCTTTAAAGTATGGTGGCGAAAAGCTTGTCATCGCATACAATCAGGTTTTTAATCTTCCGTACACAATTGTCCGCCCTTCCGCACTATATGGCGAACGTTGTGTAAGCCGCCGTGTAAGCCAGATTTTTGTGGAAAATGCTATCATGGGAAAGGATATCCAGATCAATGGTGACGGCTCAGATATGCTTGACTTTACCTATATCGGTGATTTGGCAAATGGAATTGTAAAAGTAATCGAAAACGAGGCATCGCGCGGGCAGATTTTCAATCTTACCTACGGAGAAGCACGTTCCCTCAGCGACATGGCTGAAATCATCAAAGAGCATTTTCCGACTATAAACGTACACTATAGACCGAAAGATAACCTCATGCCAAATCGCGGAACTCTTTCTGTTGAAAAAGCGAAACGTCTTATCGGCTATGAACCACAATTCCCGCTTGGAAAGGGATATGTAGAATACATCAACTGGTATAAATCACTTGGCTTGTAACTCATGACGCTGCACCGTGATATTTGGCTTTCGCGCATTCTTGGCTATGATGCTTTTAAAGTTAATGCGTGTGAGATTTTTAAAGACGGTTTTAAAAACAATTTTACAGAGCAAACATTCGTTTTTACCAAGATTGCGACAGCTGAAATCGAGGTGATTCATTCTCTTGAAAATGCTGGTTTTCGCCTTGCCGATACAAATGTAATATTTGAAAAAAAGGTTGTTAAAAGCGGTTCTTTTAAAAGTGATACGGTGATTCGCTTTGCGCAAAACGGTGACGAAAGTGATGTAGTGGATATCGCACATAGTTCATTTCACTTTGACCGGTTTCATACAGATCCGGCTTTTAAAAAAGAAATAGCTGATGCAATTAAAGCCGAATGGGTGCACAATTTCTTTAAAGGAGAACGTGGTGAAGCGATGATCGTTGCTGAAGCTGACAGCAAAATAGCGGGATTTCTACAAATGCTGAAAAAAGACGATAGGACGTGGATTATTGACCTCATCGGGGTAAGCGAGCAGTACCGTAGGAGAGGTATTGCACAGGCCATGGTCAGGTTTTCCGAAGAGTTTTTAAAAGCTTGTGAAACGCTTATTGTCGGAACCCAGATTGCGAACATCCCATCCATGCGATTGTATGAGAATATGGGCTTTCGCGTAATGTCGGCAGAATATGTTTTTCATTTTCACCACAAATGATTGCAAAGGATTTAAAAAATGAACATAGGCGGGATTGATACAGATAAGGAAGTAATGGTAATTGCTGAAGTTGGCAATAATCACGAGGGCAGTTTTGCGCTAGCAGAAGAGCTCATTGGGCGCGCTGCCGAGGTTGGTGCTCATGCAGTAAAATTCCAGACAATCATTCCTGAAAAACTTGTTTCTGCCTCGCAGACTGCGCGTATTCAGCAGCTAAATAAATTCCGTTTTTCCTATG
>DASPKH010000194.1:0-2148 GCA_035628175.1 Patescibacteria group bacterium | reverse complement strand
CGGTATTTCACCGCGCATAAGGTACATGATATCATTATAGGAAAGCGCCATCTGTGTAGCTTTTGCGATACTTTCGGCTCTTGGAGCACCTTCTAAAACCTCGTTACCAAGAGCATTATAAAATAAAAAGTACTGCGGATTGGAATATAGCTTTCCGATAACTATTCCCAATGGCCCACGCACCGTCATCGAAAGGGAATCACGACCGCCGATAATTATATTTGCATTCGCGGAATTTGTTGAGCCACTAATAGAAGCCGTAAGCTGTGTAGCCATGTCGAGCGAATAAATATCTGTTCGGTGCTTCGGCATCGGAAGCTCTTTCATTTCAACGTTTGTAGCTGGAGTTTGGGGCTTGGCCTGTTGTTGCGTCTGCGTTCCGGCGCATGAAGCCATGAAGGCTGGGATTATCGAAAAAAGAAAATACTTTTGAATTTTCATGGTTGATTCTTTTAAAAAAGCTAATTTTACACAGTTTCAAATATAGCAATAATTTGACGGCTATGGCGAATATGCGCGGCTGAATAACGCTCCCGAGCATTAATGCATTTTTTAAAAGCTATTGCAACAGCTTTTAAAGAACACTTTTTCGACAGAAGAATCTCATTGTAGGATTAATCTGAAACACCCATTTTTAAAAAACCACTTTCTATCTTTTAAAAGTAAAAATATGGTATATGTTACGCGCCGCGTGGACTTTTCGGCCTCACACCGATTGTACAATCCAACATTTTCGCACGAGAAGAACGACGAAATTTTTGATAAATGTAATAATGTAATGGGCCATGGCCATAACTACATTCTTGAAGTAACTGTGAAAGGCCAACCGGATCCGGAGACGGGTTACGTGATTGACTTAAAAAAACTGCGTGATATTTTAAACAGGGAAATTATTGATAAAGTTGACCACAAACACCTGAATTTTGACGTTGAGTTTTTAAAAGGAATTATCCCAACGGCGGAAAATATCGCCGTGACATTCTGGAATATTTTGAAAGATAAGATCCCGGCAGGCGAGCTTTATTCTTTAAAACTTTTTGAATCAGATAATAATTTTGTGGAATATTTCGGCGAACCGGTCTCCATTCCGCGCGTTGAAAATCCTGAAAATACTGACGTACAGTGGGGGAAATAATGAGCGATGATGACTTGCAGCCAGTAGAATCAGGAGCAGAAACCCACATTTTTAAAAAGTGTGAAACAACAAATGCTTTAAAAAAGGAAGTTTTAAAAACTTTCCCAACAGTGAACTCCGATGGAAAACGTCTTTTTGATTCCAACGGAAATGACCCTATTTCCGAGGAAGAACGCTTGGAAATGATTGCTAAACTGGAAGGTAAATTTTCTGAAATATTTGACATTTTACGAATTGACCGTAATGATCCGAACAGTTCTGACACGCCGCGCCGTCTTTCTAAGATGTGGGTGAATGAGCTGTTTTCCGGCCGTTTCGAAACAGCGCCAGACATCACGGTATTTCCAAACCGTAAAAACGTGGATGAGCTGGTGATCAGTAAAGGGATTGATGTCATTTCTGTTTGCTCGCATCACTGGCAGACAATTTCCGGCATGTGCGCGATCGGCTATATGCCGCAGGATTACGTACTAGGTCTCTCAAAATTCAACCGGATCGTAAATTGGTTTTCACGGCGTGGTCAAATACAGGAGGAGTTGGGCGAGCAGATAGCAGATTACTTGGAGGAACTGCTTCAGCCGAAAGCGCTTGGTGTAGTGATAAAATCGAAGCATTATTGCATGATCGCTCGTGGGGTACGCGGTTCGGAGGAGTCGTCCAAAATGGTTACATCAGTTATGCGCGGCCGATTGGGCGTGGACCTGAACCTGCGGAATGAATTTTTAAAACTTATAGAAAATCCATAAATCTTTTAAAATAAAGGTGGTAAAGCTTCGACTCATTCTGCGATGATTTTTTTTGGACAACTTCATTAAAAATAAATCTTTTAAAAACATTGCATTCCTTTTAAAAGGAGTGTAAATTTGCCCAAATCACCAGTGCACGTCGCAGTATAACCGCATGAAAGCAGGAACAACCGCTGAAAAGAAATTCTGGAAAGACGATCTTCTTGTGGCAGGCGTGGATGAAGCTGGGCGCGGGGCGTTGGCCGGGCCGGTTGTGGCTGCTGCCGT
>DASPKH010000193.1:0-3889 GCA_035628175.1 Patescibacteria group bacterium | reverse complement strand
TATCCCACTCGCAATCCTTAAAAATTTTAAAGGAAGTCCAAGCCAGGGAACAGAATAACGCTTTTTAGCTGTTGTACGCTTTTAAAAGGAAATATTCATAAAACTTTTAAAAGGACACGACAATGCAAGAGCAATTCAAAGCAAACCCGAATCCGATCGAAGGAATAATAAAAAAAATCTCATCCGGCCTTACCATGGAAGATGTCCCAAAAATTCTTTCGGAAGCTGCCAATAAGCGTGAAGATATTGAGAAATCTTTTCAAAAAGACCGTTCCAACGTTAGCGATCTTCTGCACAAAGTGAAACTTGTTTTTGAAATGATCAAAAACAAAGAATTTAACATGGGTTGGCCGACGAAAGTGATCGCACTTGCGGCTCTTGTATATTTTGTTATGCCGTTTGACCTCTCGTTTGACTATATTCCGTTCATTGGTTATCTTGATGATGCACTAGTCTTTTCCGTTGCACTTCGGATGATATCCGGTGAAATCGAGCGCTATTCAAAATTCCGCCGTAACGATTCTGAAAAAACAGGTAAACTGGAAACACGCCCTGTAGCTGATAACAAAAACACAACAACAGCACTCACAGGCGCTCCGGCTCACTAAAGTTTGATTTCTTACAAAGCGTTAGTACAACAATTTTCAAAAGCTCCTACTGTTTTAAAAGCAGTTTGAGCTTTTTTTGTTATTATATTTGTGGTTAATCTTTTAAAACGATTTACCTTTATACAATCGAAATTTTTCCTATACTTTTTATTTTTAAAAAATGTCTCTATTTACTGATAATTTTGAGATCGGCAGCATTCCGGCTACCGACCTTGCAAAAAAATACGACTCACCGCTCTATGTGTACGATACCGCTATTATGCAGCGCCAGTATGAGCGCCTCACTTCTGCTTTTAAAAGTGTGGATGTAAAAATAAAATATGCCTGTAAAGCGCTCACGAACATAAATGTTTTAAAGTTTTTTAAAAGCCTTGGCTCCGGCCTTGATACGACATCCATACAGGAAGTGCAACTCGGAATACGAGCGGGATTTGCACCACAGGAAATAATTTTCACTCCGAATTGTGTTTCCCTTGAGGAAATTTCGCAGGCGGTAGATCTTGGCGTGCAGATCAATATTGATAATATTTCAATCCTGGAGCAGTTTGGCCATAAATACGGGGACTCAGTGCCCGTATCAATCCGGATCAATCCACATATTATGGCAGGTGGTAATGTGAATATCTCAACAGGACATATAGATTCTAAGTTTGGAATTTCTGTGTACCAAATGCGTCACGTTTTGCGTGTTGTAGCAAGCACCAACCTCCATGTAAATGGCCTTCACATGCACACCGGCTCGGATATTCTCGATACGGGCGTGTTTTTACAAGGCGCTGAGATTCTATTTGAAGAAGCGAAGGCTTTTAAAGAACTTTCATTTATTGACTTTGGAAGCGGTTTTAAAGTCGGCTACAAGCCAGATGACATTACCACTGATATTGAAGATTTGGGTAAGAAGCTATCTGCTCGTTTTAAAGAATTCTGTAGCGAATACGGTCGCGAACTTGAATTATGGTTCGAGCCAGGCAAATTCCTCGTGAGCGAATCAGGGTTTTTTCTTGTAAAAGCAAATGTGGTAAAGCAGACGCCATCCACCGTTTTTGTTGGTGTGAATTCCGGGCTGAACCATCTTATTCGCCCGATGCTGTATAGTTCCTATCATCACATAGAAAACATATCCAATCCCCGTGGTACGCCACGCGTCTATTCCGTCGTCGGCTATATCTGCGAAACGGATACATTTGCGTGGGACCGGAAGCTGAGCGAAGTGCGTGAAGGCGATATTCTGTGTTTTAAAAACGCAGGTGCATATGGCTTCAGCATGTCGAGCAATTACAATGCGCGCCTCCGCCCTGCCGAGGTATTGGTGCATGATGGAAAAGACTATCTCATCCGCAAACGGGAAACGCTCGAAGACCAGCTTCGCAACCAGATTGTAGCGGATATCTTTGAAGAAACGGTTGCATAATTTTTAACAACGAAGAATCTTTTAAACTGAACCTTTCTTAAAAAGCGTCTTGTTAGTGTGTTATAACAGATTTTTTTAAACTACAGGACAATTTTTATAATGAGAAGATTTTTCGCACCGGCATATTTTGATAACAGGATATCAGCTGGCTTGCTTTTTCTACGGATCGTAGCGGGAGTGGGCATGATGTTTCACGGGTACAAAAAAATACAGAATCCATTCGGCTGGATGGGAATTGATTCCGGCACTCCGGCAATATTTCAGGTGCTTGCAGCTGTCGCGGAATTTGGTGGCGGCGCGGCGCTGATCCTCGGCATTCTCACACCGCTTGCTGCTTTCGGTATTGCCTGCACAATGATCGTCGCAGCTGCAAAGCATATTGGAAAAGGAGATCCGTTTTATGGCAAAGGTGGTTCGTGGGAATTAGCGGCGATCTATCTGACAATTGCAGTTCTGCTAATTTTGGTCGGAGCCGGAAAGTACTCACTTGACTGGCTGCTTTTTAAAAGGCGGGAAAAAGTTGAATTATATAAGTAAACAAGAAAGCACGGCTTTAAAAACCGTGCCTTTTACTTACCATGTGACACTTTTAAAATTCTGGCATCACTTTTCTGAATTTCAATGTATGGAACACCCCCCAGCATTCCTTTCGCAAGACTTCCCTCCACGACCCAAATTCCAACTTTGTTTAAACGCGCTATAAAAGGTTTTTTGTTATAAATCTTTTCGCCGTAAATAGGCATCCACACGGCTTCCGCGATTTTGATAGCGGTTTCCGAATTGAGGATAAAACCGTCTTTCGGTACATAATTATGCCCGGTTTTTGCAAAGCTCACGAGAAGCAAACTCAAAGACAGCACGCTTGGAAGAAGTAATTTTTTCATAATTTTCCTTTTTTAAAGAAAAAAGCGAATGGGAATTTACCAACTTTAATCTCATAACCAGCTTCTTTTGCCTTTGCTTCTGTCATTCCAACGCTGGCAACCTGCGGCTGGCAATATGTACAACCAGGAATATTGGAATAATCAACGCTTGCGTGGTGTCCTGCAATTATTTCAGCTGCGGCAACTCCCTCAGCCGACGCTTTATGAGCCAGAGCTGGCATTCCGGCAACATCACCAATCGCATAAATGCCTTCTACATTTGTGCGCATCTGCTTGTCAATTTTGATAATTCCTCTTTCTACCTGCACGCCAAGCTCTTCAAGGCCGAGATTTTCAATATTCGTCTGAATCCCCACCGCGTTCAGTACGATATCGGCCATTAAAGTCTTCTTCTCGCCTTTTGTTTCAATGATCACTTCTACTTTGTCGCCAACGGTTTTCGCTGAAAGCACTTTTGTTTCAGGGATCAGGTTCATTCCAGACTTTTTAAAATGTCGCTCCAGTTCCTTTGAAACTTCCATATCTTCTATCGGAAGAAGATTTTTCATCATTTCGATAATTGTAACTTTTGTGCCGAACGCATTATAGAAATACGCAAACTCAACACCAATAGCGCCCGCGCCAATCACAATCATTTCTTTTGGAATTTCCGGCAGGATCATCGCTTCTGTTGACGTAATTACGCGCTTGCGGTCTACTTCAATGCCCGGGATCATCCGCGGGCGCGCCCCTGTTGCGATGATAATATTTTTCGCTTCGATAATGTCCGTTACGTTGCCAGAAGCATCGCGAACTTCAACTTTTTTTCCAGCTAGAATTTTCCCATTACCTTTTACCGACTGAACTTTATATTTTTTAAAAAGGAAATTGATACCGTTTGACATCTGGTCAGCAACGCCACGGCTGCGGGCAATTACCTTCGAAAAGTCCACATCCACCTGTCCGAGATTAAAACCATAATCTTTTGAGTGATTAAGGAAATTCAT
>DASPKH010000192.1:0-4896 GCA_035628175.1 Patescibacteria group bacterium | reverse complement strand
GCCAGTCTACACCTGTCGTGATGATCACACTACGCGCACGAACATCGCTTCCGTCAGCGAGTTTCACGATCTTATAATCGCCTTTGACCGCAATTTCCGTTACTTCTTGCGGAGTCAGAAATTCTGCACCGAGGCGTTCTGCCTGCGTTATCGCGCGGCGTGTGAGCTCAGCGCCGCTCAGCCCCGAAGGGAAACCAAGATAATTTTCTATCCGCGAGCTCGTTCCGGCCTGTCCCCCCGGCGAGTGGCGCTCGATAAGCAATGTTTTTAGGCCTTCACTTGCACCATATACAGCTGCTGCAAGCCCAGCCGGCCCTGCACCAATGACAGCAACATCATAAAATTTTGCTGAAGCCTGCGACTTTAAACCGATCTTTTCACCCAGATCGGCGAGTTCCGGTCGCTCAAGGCAAGAACCATCCTCCAGGATGACAATTGGCAGGCGTTTCCCGGAAGCACCATACTTTTTTAAAAGCTCCTGCCCTTTTGCAGATTCGGTTTTAAAAAATTTGAAAGGAAAAAGATTACCCGAGAGGAATTCCTTTATCTCATGTGACTTTTTAGAATACTGGTAGCCAATAACCTGGATCCCGCTGGTATTTTTTTGCGAATTGTGCGACTGCCACTCCTCCAAAATATCATCCAGCACCGGATAGAGCTTTTCCTCCGGCGGGTCCCACGGCTTCATAAGGTAATAATCCAATCCGATCTCGTTAATGGCGTTTATTGCATCTTCCTTTTTAGAGTACGCCGTCAGCAGCACACGCATTGCGTCAGGAAAAAGCTCTTTAGCTTCTTTTAAAAACTCAACACCAGACATATTCGGCATATTCTGATCACTCAGCAGCATAGCAACTGTCTCGCCGCTATCCTTCAGCTTCTTTAAAACTTCGAGCGCATTGCTACAAGCTTCATCAAAAATCAGCCTGTAATTATCGCCGTACTGCTTTTTTAAATCCTGCTCAATTGTTTTTAAAACTTCCGGATTATTATCAAGAACAAATATTATTGGCGACATTTTTTAAAAGTATTTGAGTTTTGGGTTTTAAAAGCTTCAGAATTTTCAACTGAGTGAGAATGGATCACCGGCTTACCATTTTAAAGGCGAAATTCTCGCCGATGCCCATGTGATATGCTAGGTGTATCCAGAGCTTTGCGAAGTCTTCAAGATATTTTGCAGAGGATAATTTTCCGGCATCAATGACTGCAAAGCCAACTTCTTCAGCAAGCTCTTTGACGGTCCTTTTAGCCTCATCGTCATCACCGCAGATGAGGGTTTCAATTTTCTGGCCATCGTAGTCTGTATCTCGCAGATTTGCCGAGCCGGTGGAATTAAATGCTTTTACAACGCGTGGACAATTCGCCCAATGAGCTATCGCTTCGGCAGCCGACGGAAAGCCATCAGGGAGACCGTTTAAGGCATTGGTGCAATCAATAATGATTTTTTCACGAAAATCGCCTTCGCTCAACACTTCACGTACAACGTCAAAAGGCACGGCAAGCACGATGATATGTGAGAGCGTGATGGCATCATAGACTGTAGCAAGCTTTATATTGTCGCTGCCTTCGACTAATTCGCGGTTTTTATAGCTCGTTACGTCGCGCACACCGTATGTTATGTCATGTCCTTCTTTAGCCCATGCCAATCCCAGCCCTGCGCCAATGTTACCTGTTCCAAGAATTGTAATATTCATAATTTTTAAAAGCTGATTGTTTTTAAAAGAAGCTTGGTTATAGTACGATTCACCTATAACATCTTTTTAAAAATAAAAATCCCTCTTTGAGCAAACGTCAAGGAGGGATTCAATAAGTTCTGATCAATTACATACAATATCACTCGACAAACGTAACTCCAAAGATCCTGGCAGCATCAAGTCCCATACCTTCACCGCCGGAAAGCCAAAACGTCGAGCCATTCCACACTGCATCTTCAATACTGTTAATTGAGGCTAGGCCGGTAGTTTTTAATAAAACGCCTGATTTCCCAATCTTCCCTGTTTTAAAATTAAGCACAAGGTAATCATATCCAAGTTCAGCATTCGGGTACATGATTGTTGCTTTATCGCCTTGAGACTGAACTACTATTTGTGGCTCTGGCGCAAGTGCTTCCATCATCGGCTGTTCGGCTCTCTGAATAAGGGTGCGTTTCAGTTTTTTTTGCCAGATAGGCTTAATATCATTTGAAAATCCAAATGCAAAAAGATCACCATTGATTGTCACTTCACTGCTTGCACCACGCGAAGAAGTGGTTATTTTCTTAAATATGGTTTCACAGAGTGCAAAATAATTTCCTTCCCCATCACGGCTTACATTCTTTAAATGAAGATAATTTATGAAGCGTGCGTCACCAAGCTCGCGAGATTTTACCTCATCAACTTCATAAAATTTCTGTAAGACTTTTTTATTTTTAAAATCAAAGACGCAACTTGCCAGACCGAGGAGCGGACCATTACTTTCTTTAAATTCAGTACCCAATGATACAACCAAAAATCTATCCTTTTCCAGCTCAACTAGTTTTGTCGAATATTCCTGTAAATCCAACGTTAAATCTCGCGGTTTTTCGGTAAAATCTGCACTTAGTATTTCCCTATCCAATATACTTTGTGGCAGTTTTTCCACAAATATCGTATTTCCGGTCTGTTCGAGTTTTGTCCCAGCTACATAGATTACGCCATCATTATCAACAAAAATCGAGCTGATCCCATCAGCGGCACGTTTGCTATAAAAGATTTTCTCTTCGCGTAGAAGATTAAATTCTTTGTCAAAAACACGTACAATAGCTTCAGGAGAACCATCACTATTGATACCATACTTTTTGAAAAATATCTTTGAACTGTCTGGTGAAAAATATGCGTCCAAATTATCCTGAAGATTCATATCAGCAAGCGTATTACTATTTCCAACGCTCAAGGATATTCCCAGGAGGTAATTGCTTGCGACACCAATTTTACTTTTCTCCCAAAGTTTTTTTCTTTGTTTCACCTTACCTGTCTGAATATCTATTGATACGCCCCAGAAAGAAGCGCTATCATCTGTATTTTTTCTTGTGATGATTGCCAGTTCATTATTCCTCATTAAATTTTTGATTATATATTCTCTTTTTTTGAGTCTATACTCTGTAGGAATATTCGCTATCAACTGTAAGGAGTCCGAATATGAATTGATATGGACCACATTACTATCATCAGTAGAAGCTGTATAGAGTGCGTTCTTTGAAATAGTAAAAGGGGTAGCATAAATTTGTGCTTTTTTAACTAATTTGGCTGAGGAGCCTTCCGGCACAATTATTTGGTTGGATTGAAACAGCCTGCATGAAGACAAGGTGAAAACTAAGCAGGCCAGCGCGAGTGACAGACGTAATGCTCGAGAAGGCATAGGTGACCCTGTAGTAGTGTGGAAAGATATTGTAGGTAAAATTACATAATTTTTTAAAATAAAAAAAAGCTCTTTACCATACGATAAAGAGCTTTAAAAAATAAACACCTACTTACTATGCCATCGCCATTTTCTTTTTCTGCGGCTGAGCGCTTGGCTTGCCACTTGCCAGTGCATCGAGATACTCCTCATACGTTCCGTCATAGTCAGCAATACCAAATTCTGTAAGCTCGATAACCCGCGTTGCAACATTCGTCACAAGGTCGCGGTCATGGCTTACGAAAATTACTGTTCCGGGGAATTTCTCAAGGGCGTCGCCCAAAGCGCTTACCGCCTCAAGGTCCAAGTGGTTCGTCGGCTCGTCAAGGATAAGCGTGTTGTTTTGGAGCAACTGAAGCTTTGAAAGGATCAAACGCGCGGACTCGCCTCCCGAAAGAGAATTTGTCTTTTTTAAAGCTTCGTCGCCACTGAAAAGCATACGACCGAGAATCCCGCGAAGATACTCGTTTGTTTCATCTTTTGAAAAGCTTTCAAGCCATTTAAAAGCCGTCATTCCGTTCTCGATACCCTCTTTGTAATCCTGCGGGAAATATCCAAGCGATACTTCGTGGCCTTCCTCAATCGTACCCGCATCCGGCGTGATTTCGCGCATCAGGAGTTTTAAAAGCGTCGTTTTACCGCGTCCGTTATTACCGATAACGGCAATTCTTTCGCCACGAGACACGGCCATTGAAAAATCTTCAATCACGTTTAAAACGCTTCCATCAGGCTGATTGTATGATTTGTACACATTTTTCAATTCAAAGACCTGCTTTCCAGAAGGGCGTTTCTGATCGAATTTGATATACGGACGCTGGATATTGGAGCGCTTTAGCTCTGTCAACTCCATACGCTGAATTTCCTTTTTGCGCGATTGCGTCTGGCTCGAACGCGTTCCCGCACCAAAGCGGTTTACGAAATCCTGGAGCTGCGCAATCTTTTTTGCTTTAATATTATTTTCAGATTCAATTTTATCGCGCGAGGCAACTTTAGCCATCACCATCGCGTCGTAATTGCCCGGATAAATGATAATTGTATCATAGTCAATATCGGCAATGTGCGTACACACGGCATTTAAGAAGTGCCTGTCGTGCGAAATCACCACGAGCGTGCCGCGATAGTCGCGAAGATTATCTTCAAGCCATTTGATAGACGCAAGATCCAAATAGTTGGTCGGCTCGTCCAGCAGCAGCGCTTCAGGTTCGCCAAATAGTGCTTGTGCGAGGAGCACGCGGAATTTCAAATCCGTCGCAAGCGTATTCATCAGCTGATAGTGCTTGTCCTCAGGAATGCCGATGCCTTCGAGCAATTTCGCCGCGTCCACTTCCGCCACATAGCCATTCTCATCGGCAACGATGCCTTCGAGTTCGCCGAGGCGCATGCCCATTTCGTCGGTTAGGTTCGGCTCGTTCCAGAGGCGTTCGCGTTCTTCGAGCGCCGCCCAGAGCTTAGGATTGCCCATGAGCACCGTGTCAATAATGC
>DASPKH010000191.1:0-4445 GCA_035628175.1 Patescibacteria group bacterium | reverse complement strand
TATTCGCGAGTTTGCCGACCATAGGCCGCAAAACCGCGCAACGCCTTACGTTTCACCTGCTGCGGCAAAATCCTGAATTTGTAGATAAATTTTCAAATTCTTTAAAGGCTTTAAAACAAAATGTGCAGTATTGCTCAAGCTGTTTTAATTTTACGGAAACTGATCCATGCCCTATCTGCTCATCGAAAAAACGCAATCATGCGCTCATGTGTGTAGTCGAAGAGCCGAATGATGTACTTGCGGTTGAGAAAACAGGCGAATACACGGGTATGTATCATGTTCTCCACGGCGCATTAAATCCGCTGGAAGGTGTAACTCCGGAAGATTTAAAAATTAAGGAATTGATCTCGCGGCTTGGCGAAGAAGTTGAAGAAGTAATACTCGCTTTGAATCCGAATGTGGAAGGTGAAGTAACAACACAATACCTTGCCAAAATGATAAAGCCGCTTAATATTAAAGTGACACGTATTGCACGTGGAATACCTATCGGCAGCGACCTAGAGTTTGCCGATGAAGCGACGCTCACACGGGCAATGGAAGGCCGCATTGCCGTTTAATTTTTTGAAACACTCTCTTTAAAAATTCATGTGGAGCACTGTCGAAGCATGAATTTTTCTTTTGTAAACTATTTTAGAAATACTCTTTATTTTTACTTTTCCCTTAAAAAATTGAAAGACTGGTACGAAGAATGGTTCGAAAGTCCGTGGTATGTCAAACTCTACGGACATAGAAGTGATGAGGAAGCAAAAAAAGCAATTGAGCTTGTTCTAAAAGAAACTCGAATTAAAAAAGGGGCAAAAGTGCTGGACTTATGTTGTGGTTACGGTCGGCATTCACGCGCCTTAGCTGATTGTGGCTATGACGTAACGGGAATTGATGGCTCGGAATTCTTAATACAAAAAGCGATCGAAGAATACGGTTGCGAAAACACGCATTTTATTCATCTCGATATGCGCGCGGAATATCCCGAAGCACCATTTGATCTTGTGGTAAATTTCTTCACAAGCTTCGGATATTTTGATGATGACAAGCAGAATGAACTCGTTCTTAGACGTGTTTTTAATGCTTTAAAAAAGGGCGGATATTTCTTCTTTGACTTTTTGAATGCGGATTTTACAAAAGCAAATCTTGTTGCTGAAACAGTTTCAAATTTAAATGGAAGTGTAATTACACAAAAGCGAAGAATCGAAAATGATTATGTGATTAAAGATATTTTTATAGATAGCTTGGGACAACATCCTGAAGGTTTAAAAAAATATCAAGAGCGCGTCCGCTTGTATACCTGCGAAAAGCTTTCAAGAATGCTTGAAGATGCCGGATTTATTATTGAAAAAAATTTCGGAACGTATTCCGGCGATGAGTTCTTAAAAAAGAGATCACCGCGATTTATTACGATTGCAAGAAAATAGACCAATTAACTAAATAATGTATTTCCCCAAAAACATATCTGCAATTCCTTGTAGAAGCATTCTGTTGTGTGTTATTTTAAGCAGTTGTACAATATTTGAAACGCGTTCTCCTGAAGAACCTACCGGTGGAAGTGTTCCCTTTCAGCAGCCCACGTCGAAGGATATTGTTGTTAATAATTTTAAAAACGCTGTTTCGCAACGAAGTGAGTACAATTTTATCTCCTGTTTTGATACCTCGGCAACGTATATTTTCGAACCATCATCCGAAGCTCGACCGAGTTTTTCCGGGCGGTGGACGCTGGAGGACGAGCGGCGTTCATTTGTAGCGCTTGTGTCAAAGATCTCGCCAGTTGCCCGCTTTAACGTCCTTTTCGCAAACAGCGGATTTTCCCCACTTAATGGTGGCGCAGATTCAGTTGTCTTTATAACAGATTATGTTTTACGGGCAGATCATTCCGATTCGCTGCTCATACCAACACGTGCTACCGGCACACTTTCATTCACTATCGCTGCAAACCGTGATAACGGTCTTTGGGCTATCCGACGCTGGACAGATACACGCTCGGAGGATGATTCCGTAAGTATTACCTGGAGTTTTTTAAAAGGATATTTCCGATGAGTATGTGATGAAAAATTTCGTTTTGCTGATAATCTTTACCATCACAGCGCTTCTATTTTTAAAAAGCTGCACGAACCCTTTTGCTCCAGCCTTGTCTGTAGGAGACAGCCAAGGAACGGCACTTGGTGACCAGAGAACCATCGAAGGTGTTTTTCAAAATCTACGTTTTTCCTACATTTATAAAGACACACTCACCTACGGCCGCCTGCTCGCTGATGATTTTATCTTCTCATACTACAATTTTGATGCAAATGCCGACCGTTCATGGGGGCGGGATGAAGATGTGCGCGCAACGGCAGGTCTTTTCCGTTCGGTAGATAATCTGGATCTGGTATGGAATGGAATTGTGACAGGCATTGGAGACTCGCTTGTGATGGACGTTAGGAGAAGTTTTCTGCTGACTATTGTTTATTCTCCGGGTGATGTCTCCACCGGACAGGGTGACGTCATCCTGCGTTTACGTCGAAATTCCCCAGATGACATCTGGAAAATTCAGCGCTGGCAGGATGTTTCAGATTTTTAAAACGTCATTTAAGTTTTAAGATCATTTAGGTTTTAAAAACCATTTAGGTTTTAAAATCATTATCACATTTTAAAAAGATTCCACTATACAGCTTCAAGGCGAACCTGCTCTAATTCTATCGCAAAAGTTGTTCCTTTGCCAGGGGCTGAATCACGTACGTAGATACGACCTTTGTGATATTCCTCAATAATTCTTCGCGATAAACTTAGACCAAGCCCCCAACCTCGCATTTTCGTCGTAAATCCCGGAAGAAAAACCTGCCGCCGCACCTGTGGCGTCATACCTTTCCCGGTATCAGTAACTGTAATCACTATTTTACCATTTGACTGTTTCCGAAGAGCGATAGTCACACTCCCCTCTTTTGTCTCAATGGATTCAGCGGCATTTTTTAAAAGATTTTCAATCACCCACTTAAACAGCTCTACACTTACATTCGCTGAAATCTCTTCGTCAAGTTGGCGTTTTAAAAGGATTTTCTTGCCAACGTTCGGCAGGCGTTTTTCAAGGTACTGGCAGACATCTTCCACGAGGAGCGTAAGGTTGACGATTTGCTTTTTCGGTTGTGACCCGATCTTTGAAAAACGATTTGCGATCACATTTAGCCGGTCAATATCTTGCTCCATTTCAGCTATGGTGGCATGAACGGCATCAGGTTCTTCGGCACTCATTTTTAAAATCTCCGTCCACGCAAGCAGGCTTGAAAGCGGCGTTCCAAGCTGGTGAGCTGCTTCCTTCGCCATACCAACCCAGATATTAGACTGCTCACTACGGCGAATATAGCTGAAGGCAATATAACCGACGAGAATGAATGCACCAACGATTATAATTTCAAAATAAGGGAGAAGTTGCAGACGCGTAATGAGCGCTGAATTTGTATAGTAGATTTTAAAAAGCACATCGCCTTTTTCAGACTCGCGAATTATTATCGGCGGGTACGTTGCGCCCATTTCGTTAACGAGATTCTGCATATAGCGGCTTTGCGCTTCTTCAGACAGAGTTGAGTCGATATGAACGTTAAAAGAGAAATCTCGGTATGGAAAGTTAGGAACATCGTTTTTATCTGTGAGGATGATTGGAAAAGAAATGGTAGAGTTGAACTTTTCCATAAAAAAAAGCAGGTTTTCATCACTTGCTGGCTGTGTGACGTAGCTCCGGTAAACATCTGCGTAAAATTCCACACTTTGCTTTTCGCGCTCGATGAGTTCATCTACGAGGATCTGCGTATAAAGCAGCATAGCAGACACAATACCAAAGGCCAGGAGCGAAAGCAGCACTTTCAGCTGCCAGCGCGTGGGCTTTGCCCGCAGGTTTTTAAAATCCCGCAGGCTTCGTAATGCAGAAAGCGTTGGAAGGTGTACTGTCCGGCGTTTTTTCACGTGATTAATCGCGCTTTACCATCAGCTCCACGAACTGCTTGTCTTCCGGCAATTCGATGATCTTCATATCTTCTGCGCTGATCTCGATGCGAAACATATTCCGGTGGTTCTTTTTTAGAAACTCAACGAAATAGGTTCCATCAGCCGGGCAGGGAAATTTAATCCGGGCAGTGGCGTGGCCTGTATGTGGCATCGCTGTCAGCGGCATTACCATCCCGCCGATTTTAAACTGAAAATGATTATTTGCAGGCATAGACGAATCTTCAATTTGAAGATTATACTGGAAGGTTGTGAATTCTCTGAGCGTCTGAAATTCAAATGTGAGTTCGTGCAAATCCTTCTCAATTGTTTTACCGATCGAAACCTGATATTCCTTATCCTTCGTCATAATATTTTCCTGCGTAATTGATCAAATGATACATCAACCTTTTAGATTTTTACGAAAAATTTTGGGTAGAAGTTTTATAAATTATTTTTCGTGGGAGCGTGCCTTTTTTAAAACATTTAAAAGGTTAAAT
>DASPKH010000190.1:0-9249 GCA_035628175.1 Patescibacteria group bacterium | reverse complement strand
AAAACGAAATTTATGGAATTTATGTCGAAATCCCTTTACTGGAAAATTACTAGTTTTGGAGATTTCTCCAATTGAAAACTTTTTAAAACTAAATCTCAAACTTATCCGTAAATTTGTATGACCGACTGGTCGGTTTAAGAGTAAGTTAGTTATAAAATCTATATTGTTAAAAGGTAAAAGTCATGCAAAACCACTGGACAAAAGACATTTTCGCAGCAATTGATGCAATGGATACGGACAAATTCGCAAGCTTTATCGCAGAAGACGGACAGCTGACCTTCGGCAATAACCCAACAGTTCATGGCCGCGAGAACATCCACGCTGTAATTGACGGTTTTTTTAAAGCTATTGCGGGCATCAGCCATGATGTTCAGAACGTATTTGATGTAGACGGCCATGTCATCATGCGCGGCACCTCTAGCTACACGCGTCATGACGGCAGCCAGCTCACTACGCCCTTCTGCAATGTTTTTAAAATGGAAGGCAACAAGATCAAAACATACGATATTTATATCGACCTGAGCCAGCTTTTCCAGCCGGTAGAAGCGTAGTCCGTGAGCAGGGTAAAATTCTAAAAGGCAAAGTTGTAAAACTTTGCCTTTAGTTTAAAAAGCTGAATGAAGCGGTATTACGACAGTAAATGTACTCCCTTTACCAACCTCGCTCTCCACAGAAATACTACCACCATGGCGTTCTACACTTTGCTTTACCATGGTAAGCCCAAGCCCCGTTCCAGCAATGGTTTCAGCCTTTTTGCCGCGGTAGAAAGGGTCGAAAAGGTGCGGGATGTCTTGCGGCGGAATACCTGTGCCAGCGTCAGTAATACTGAACCGGAGCATATCAGGAAGCAGCGATACGTCAATGTCAACAGGAGTAGTTTTTGCGGAGTATTTCAACGCATTGGAGAGAATGGCTGTAATAATTATGCGTAGTAGCTTGCGGTCAAAATTGACCTTGGGGTAATCTCCATTCAAGGAAAGAGTAATGACGCGGCTAGTGTTACTACTCTGAGCTAATCTGACAATATCTTTAAAAACCGCAGTAATATCACTACTTTCCGGCTGGAAGCTGATTTGGGCAGGATTGTGTGATTTCCCGAATTCCAGTACATCTTCCAGAAGATGGGTCATATGATGTACTGATTCAATGATCGTTCTAAACATTGCTTCCCGTTTATCTTCAGTTAGATGCTGCGAGTAGCGTTGCAGCAGTTCTACCCCTGAAAGTATACTTGTCAGTGGCGTTCGGAATTCATGTGAAATCATTGTCACAAAACGCGATTTTAATTCACCTAATTCCTTCTCCTTCTCCAAGGCATGCTCGAGGCGTTCCAGGGCCTTCTCAAGCTCTGTTGTACGATCGGCAACACGTTTTTCCAGTGCCACATTTGCTTTGTTTAATTCCTCCTCGGCGATTTTCCGGCTTGTAATATCATGGCCGATAATATGAAAACCATGTGGCTTGCCATCCTTAAAAATGAGTGTTGAATATTGACTAAACCATTTGATTCCACCGCTTTTTACCACAAAAGGGAATTCTACATGCAGTGATTTCTCCCTTTTTAAAAATTGACGCATATACCGCATCATGATATTCTTGCGGTATGCCGGTGCGATGAGGTCGATGTAGCGGTAACCCTGTAATTCATCAAGCGTATAACCGCAAACTTTTAAAGCAGAATCATTGACATCCCGAAAATACCCGTTAATGTCAGTGGTATAAATAAAATCACCTGCATTTTCTATCACATGGCGGTACAGTTTTTCGGATTCGCGCAGGCGGAGTTCGGTGCGCTTATGTTCAGTTACGTCATTGACTGAAAATATTCGGGCAGCGGTGCCATTCCAGAGAATAGGTTGCGAGGAAATCTTAACATACATGATGTCGCCGTTTTTCCTTTGGTGCCGCCAGCTATCGGGTGCCTCCACAGCACTGGGGTCAGCCATAAAGCGGATAAACATTTCGCGGTCTTCCTCTGGTCGGATGTCCAGCATCGTCATCATGAGAAGCTCTTCGCTGGAGTAGCCGTACTGTTCGATTGCAGATCTATTGGCCTGAAGAATTTTAAAATCAGACAGGGAATAAATAAAAAGTGGATTCGGATGATTTTCAAAAAGAACACTATATTCATCCACACCTGTCGGCTCGCTAAACGAAATGCGTGTTAGATGGGAAGTAAAGGGCGAGTCCATTATCAGATGTGATACTACTGTAAAAAACGATATAACGCTTCTTAGATAATCGGCAAATTAATAAATTTCTTAAGTATTTCTACTGATTATTTTACAGGAATTTTCAAATTTATTTTTAAAAAGTAAAAAGCCCTTATGCGAAAAATGCAAAAGGGCTTTTTTTAACTTTAAAAAAACTTACATATTCCGCCTGTACTGCCCGCCAACCTGGTACAGCGCATGCGACAACTGCCCAAGCGAACACGCCTTCGCCGCTTCCATCAGCCCTTCAAAGATATTCTGATTGCGCACTGCAACGCTCTGTAAATCTTTTAAAACCGTTTCTGAATGAGCTTCATTGCGTTTTTGAAAAGCACGAACGGCATCAATCTGGTATTTTTTCTCCTCGTCGGTCGAGCGGATAACTTCCTGTGGGATGACCGTCGGCGAACCCTTGCTGCTTAAAAAGGTATTCACGCCGATAATCGGGTATTCGCCGGTGTGCTTCTGCATTTCGTAGTAGAGTGATTCTTCTTGGATTTTATTCCGCTGATACATCATTTCCATTGCGCCCAGTACGCCGCCACGCTCAGCAATGCGGTTGAATTCCGTCAGAACAGCTTCTTCCACAAGGTCGGTCAGCTCTTCGATAATAAAGCTGCCCTGGAGCGGATTCTCATTTTTCGCTAAGCCCAGCTCGCGGTTGATGATGAGCTGGATAGCCACTGCGCGACGAACCGATTCTTCTGTCGGCGTTGTGATTGCTTCGTCATATGCGTTTGTGTGAAGCGAATTGCAGTTGTCGTAAATCGCATACAGTGCCTGGAGCGTCGTGCGGATGTCGTTAAAATCAATTTCCTGCGCGTGCAGCGAACGTCCTGAGGTCTGAATGTGATATTTCAGCATCTGCGAGCGCTCGTTGCCACCGTACTTGTTTTTCATGGCTTTAGCCCAGATGCGGCGCGCCACGCGGCCAATCACCGAATATTCCGGGTCAATACCGTTTGAAAAGAAAAACGAAAGATTCGGCGCGAAATCGTCAATATGCATGCCGCGCGAAAGGTAATATTCCACGAAGGTAAAACCATTGGCAAGTGTGAGCGCAAGCTGCGTCACGGGATTTGCACCGGCCTCTGCGATGTGATATCCCGAAATTGAAACCGAATAAAAATTGCGGACTTTTTTCTCAATGAAATACTGCTGAATGTCGCCCATCATGCGCAGCGCAAATTCCGTCGAAAAAATACACGTATTCTGCGCCTGGTCTTCTTTTAAAATGTCTGCCTGCACCGTTCCGCGAACCGATTGCAGCGCGGTTTCCTTGCATTTTGCGTACACGTCGGCCGGCAAAACTTCATCGCCTGTCACGCCGAGCAGCATCAGCCCGAGGCCGTTATTTCCTTCCGGCAGGTCGCCGTTGTAGCGCGGACGCTCGATGCCTTTCTTTTTAAAAATCTCTTCTAATTTCTGTTCAATTTCACTTTCCAGCCCGTTTTCAACGATATATTTTTCGCACTGCTGGTCAATCGCTGCATTCATAAAAAACGCGAGCAGCATCGGCGCCGGGCCGTTAATCGTCATGGAAACGGACGTCGTTGGCGCGCACAGGTCAAAACCCGAATACAGCTTTTTCGCATCATCGAGCGTCGCGATAGAAACGCCGGAATTGCCGATTTTGCCGTAAATATCCGGGCGCTCATCGGGGTCCTCGCCATACAGCGTTACCGAGTCAAACGCCGTCGAAAGGCGCGCGGCAGGCATTCCCAGGCTCAGATAATGAAAACGTCGGTTCGTGCGCTCCGGGCCGCCTTCGCCTGCAAACATCCGCGTCGGGTCTTCGCCCTGCCTTTTAAAAGGATAGACGCCCGCCGTGTACGGAAATTCGCCCGGAAAATTCTCCTGTAGCGACCAGCTCACGATTTCGCCCCAATCCTTGTACTTCGGCACGGCAACCTTCGGAATATCGAGCCCGCTCAACGACTTTGTGAAATTTTTCACCTTGATATCCTTCCCGCGAACGGTGTAGGTGAAATTCTCATCAAGGTAATTCTGCTTTTTGGCCTCCCACCCTTTCAGCAGCTCGCGCACATCGGGCGAAAGCCGCGCCTCCAGCTCCGTATAGCGACGCTCCAGCTCGGCGACGAGTTCGCTCCCGTGGCCATTTGTGTGGCCGGCCTTGCCATTCGTAATATTATCTGTATGTCCAGTCGTAGATTGGGTTTGCATAGTGCTGTCCGTTGTTTTTAAAAACTCCTGCAAATTTACGACACAAGGACGAAATATGGAGAGGTTTGTTTGGATTTTAAAAAGTTATGATGAACGCTTTTGTCTTCTTTTCCATTTGTAGCCGTTGTTTATTAAAGAAGCATCATCCGGATTCTCGGGAATTTTTAAAAATCGGTTTAATTCTTTTTGTTCAAATGGCTTGTTGTGAATTAATAAGAACATCAAGCCAGTTGATACAATCAAGACTATTATAAAAAGTATAATTCCACCTTCTGTTCTTTTTTGGAAGGGTCCGTAATGAGCGTCAAATATTAAAGCTGGATATTTTGCTTTTAAAGTGCTGCGTGCAGCTCTTTCAAAATATTCTTTGTCATCAACAATTCTTTCGAAAAATGAAAAATCGGCTTCAGAATCTCCTAAAAAATGCTCAATATTTGCTTGGTAAAATTTGTCAAAAGCTTCAACTTTAAAAGCTTCACTTTCATCATTATAAATTTCATTGGTATAACTATTCCCAATCCACGCTTCATATCTTTCTAAACTCGTATCACTTGCTGAAGTTAAAATTGGTGCGACAATGAACATTTTAAAACGTAGTTTATCCCTGTAGCTGTGTCTTGAGTCATATACTTCTTTGGAAGTATAAATCCCTAACCGATTATATGCAATGTAGTGCTGTTTTTTTAAAGAATAATACTTTGTCGCTCTTTTATTATGAATATCCTGAATCTGATTAAGCTCAGTCAATTCACCCATGGAGTCCTGAATAAAACCTTGAAGTGATATAGTCGAAAATGCTATTGCGAATACAGCCATCAATCCATAAAAAAAGTGACTATCACTATGCAGTCTTTTTTCATTTTTAAGATTTAAAAGTTTTAATCTTGGACTAATGATTAACACAACAAGAATTGTAGCGAGAACTATTGGTAAATAAAACTCTGTGCTCCTTTCTGTCTCAAATGTTCCAAACTTTAAGAGCAGAAGCCAATGTACAAAACTGTATATTGAAATAAACAGAATTGAAGTAATCAAAAATGGTACAAAAACTAATCGCGTCGGTGTCAGCTTTTCTTCAGACATAAAGCTCAATGGTAATTTTTTAAAAGCACTTTTTAAAAATACAGAAAAAGTCATTTAAAATGATTTTTAAAACCAAACTTCATAACTTTGAAGAAACTTTTAAAAGCAAAAACATGCAATCCTACCAAAACATAATCACAATCGAACCCGGCAAGCGCGGCGGAAAGCCCTGCATTCGCGGTATGCGTATTACAGTGTACGACATTTTAAACTGGCTGGCCTCCGGCATGAGTGTTGAGGAAATCATCAGCGATTATCCCGAGCTGACGCGCGAAGATATTACTGCCGCTTTGCAATTTGCTGCTGAGCGCGAACAGAAAATTCAGCGGGTTGCCTGACGTGAAACTGCTTTTTGACCAAAATTTGTCATTCCGGTTAAAAACTGTATTGGCATTTGAATTTCCGGAGTCAGTTCATATTGCAGCTTTACGATTAGAAACGGCTGATGATAGTGAAATCTGGAAGTATGCGAAAACAAACGGTTTTACAATCGTAACCCAAGATGCAGATTATTACGAACTCGCTCTTATGCGCGGTATCCCACCGAAGATAATTTGGGTTCGCTCCGGCAATACTTCCACTAAATATCTTCAAAACCTTTTCCTGCAAAAAGTACAAAAAATAAAAGATTTCATAGGCCACGCCGAAAGCATCTGCCTTGAAATCTTTTAAAAACATTCTCTAAATTTGCCACATGAGCCTCACCACAATTCTCCGGCAGCCATATCCCAAACCGCAAAGTGCGCGCGAGCGTGTGCTTTTGTGCGTGGGCGTGAGCGCGTTTGTGGCGTTTTTCCTGTTGGCGTTCCGGCCGTTTGGGCTTGCGGCAGTTCCGGCGGGGAAAATTCTGGGTTACGGTGCGATTACATTTGTGGCGATGGCGTTCAGCTTTTTTGCACTTCCGGCTGTTTTTAAAAAGCAGTTTCGCGAGGAAGAATGGACAGCGGGCAGGGAGATTTTTATGTCGCTCGTTACGATTTTGCTCATCGGGGCGGGAAATTTCCTCTACACAACAGCGCTCGGCTATTTCCATTTTGACGTGCTCACGTTCATGTATTTCCAGCTCATCACGCTTGCCGTCGGGATTTTTCCGCTCACGGTGATGGTGCTCCTCCGGCAAAACCGCTCGATGAAAAAATATCTCCGCGAGGCGGCAGAAATTTCACAAACGCTCCACCACGACGAAAAAGAAGTTTTTAAAAACAGCGCAATTGAGGAAATTGCACCGCAAATAATCATGCTCACGTCCGACGACGGAAAACTCCTGCTCGAATGCAACGCCGATGAATTTATCTGCGCCACAGCAGCCGATAATTATGCAGAAATCGTACTTTTTAAAAACGGCAAAACTTCCACGCGACTCATCCGCATGACGATGGCAAAACTTGCCGAGGAGACCGCCGCTGTTAAAAATATCTACCGCTGCCACCGCTCGCATCTCGTCAATCTCGACAAAATTACCACCGTTCATGGCAATTCCCAGGGTTTAAAACTCGTGCTCGACGGTTTTGAAAAAGAAATCCCGGTTGCCCGCGCTAAGTCCGGCGAAATCAGGAGTTTGCTCGCATAGCATTTCACCCCAAAACGCCACCGTCTGCCCCAAAAACTGCATTTTATCCCAAACTTTTTGCCAAAAATCCCTCTTTTAAAAACGGGAGATTTCTCTTCCCGAAATTTGAATTGCTTTTAAAAATCATTTGTGTAATTCTCATTTCGGGGTTCTCATGAAACTCATGCTTTTCATTCACATTATCGGCGGAACGCTTACGCTTTTTGCCGGGGCCGCCGCGCTCGTTTTTAAAAAAGGTTCGCGCCCGCACAAACTATCGGGCAAAATTTTCACGTGGTCAATGGCAATTTCGCTTTTTGCCTCAATGATTCCCGCACTTTTTAAAAACAATCTTTTCCTTTTTATGATAGCCGTTTTTTCGCTTTTCATGCTCTGGAGCGGAAACCGCGCGCTCTACTTCCTGCACGACAAAAACCGTCAGCCCAAACCATTAGATTACATCATCAACGGCCTAAATTTCCTCGTCTGCACCGGCGGAATTATCCTCTGCATTTTTGAAAAAAATATTCCCGGAATGGTCTTTGGCGGATTCGGCGCAGCATTCTCCATTCTGGAAATACGCCAGTATTCGGCCATCCGCTCAGGAAAAATGACACCAAAACTCTGGCTCGCAAAACACATCAGCATGATGTGCGGCGCGTATATTTCAGCTGTTACTGCATTTCTCGTGGTGAATTTCACAGCGAAATTCGGTATCATCGTGTGGTTTATCCCGACTATTATCGGTTCGCCACTCATCGCATATTTCACTGCGCGCTTTACAAAATCTACGAAGAATATCGCACCGAAGCTCACAGCCGCAGCGATTATTGCCGGAATATCCTTTTTAAAAATAACACCACTCTCAGCGCAACCATACGTGGAAAACGACACAAGCCGCTTCCGCTTTGCGCAGCTCACGCTCGGCACCGAAATTCAGCACATTCCCGGCGGCGAGACTTTCCCGCGCATCGTCATTGGCGGAACGCATTTCTGGGGACATGCGGATTTTATGGTTTCGATTCCGGTTGCTCGAATTGGTGTAACGGACGGAATGTCTTTTTCAAGTGGAATAGAGACGGGCGCGAAGTTTTTCCCGTGGCGAATTGAAAAAGGAAAAATCCGCCCGTTTATCGGTTTTGACTGGGCTGTTGGAAATGTTGTTTTAAAAGAAAACACAGCAGAAAATCCTGAATTTACAAAGCATATCCTGTCGCCAAATGCAGGAGTTTTTATTGATTCTGATTGGGGAATGTTTACCTTCGGCGCGAGCTACAATCCTTTAAAAAATGTCGAATATCCGCTTGCTGATGGAATTTTAAAGAACTACGGCCTGCCGCAAATGAATTTCCGCATTGGCTATCGTCGCAGCTTTGAAACGACGCAGGGAGCGGAGGAATTGCACACGAGCGGGCAGGAGAAAATCGTTGTCGAAAAACTCGCAGAAAGCGGACGGCTGAATAATCTGTTTTTCGGGGCAGGATTTTCCAGCGCATTCATTCTCGGGCAGGCGCACTTTTTAAAAAATTCTGCTTACAAATTCATTGTCAGTCCTGCACCTTTTCCGGAGTTTTCAGTAGGATATTATCATCATGAACTGGATGCCGCTGTGAACATAAATTTTCGCTCCATTGCACATAGCCAAACTACATACAATGCAGAGCAACGATGGTCGCGCCGCGTTTTCGCACTTGAAGTGATAAAGTTCGTTGGCGACTATCACGGCTTTGTGCCTTTCCTTGGAGCAGCGATTGGCTGCGAGGAAATTTCATATTCTGAAGAAGATGACCTTTTAAAAGAATGGCGGTGGAATCCATCGCTCGTTCTTGGTTGGGATATTCGGCCAAATCGGATACAGTTTTTTACAATCCGCACGAATCTGCGCTGGACGCCGCAGAAAAAATTCATGAATGGTTTTAAAGAAATCCCGCTTGACCAGCTTGAGGTTAATTTTTTTGAACTGATTTTGTATCCGGGTAGAATATTTCGGTGGGATAT
Organism: Patescibacteria group bacterium; assembly: GCA_035628175.1. Lineage (GTDB taxonomy): Bacteria > Bacteroidota > Ignavibacteria > Kapaibacteriales > DASPKH01 > DASPKH01. The sequence goes on along the minus strand of DASPKH010000190.1, from coordinate 222 downwards.
TTAAGGTGGCTTTTAAATAATTTATTCCTTATTGTGAGGAACGAAGCAATCGCAAATGCTGCGGATGTGTTATCTGCCATTGTGATTATCACATAACAGAAGACTGATTTTTGCAATAATATCCTTTAAAAAATAAAAACAACCACTTCTTAAAACCAAAAGCCCATATGAATTCCCATCCAGACTTTAGCGCCGGGTAGATTCTGATATAATCCCACAAAC
>DASPKH010000189.1:0-3235 GCA_035628175.1 Patescibacteria group bacterium | reverse complement strand
TCTTTCATATCATACAGATGGTTTTTTAAAAGATTCGATTCATATTGCAGATATTCTGGCTACTCTGCTTGGAGACGGACGTAGCTCACGTTTATACCAATCATTAATTTATGATAAACAAATTGCTTCATCTGTTGGAGCGTTTGTTGATAAACGCGAAGGCAGTTCGTTATTCACCTTATATGCGATCGCTGCTGATGAAGATGTTTCACGTGAAACATTAAGACATGCGCTTGAAAAAGAGATTGCAGAAATTCAGAATGAGTTAACGCATGATCGGGAAGTTCTAAAAGCAAAAAACACAATTGCAACACAGTTTGCTAATGAGTTGCAAACTGCACATGGTATAGGGGATATATTGGCAAGTCAAACTTTGTTTTGGAATAGACCAGAAAGAATAAATGAAATACTTGGAAAATATGAACAGGTTACCGCAGCTAAAATAAAGGAATATGCAATCGAAACTTTTAAAAAAGAAAATTCTGTGTGTGTGGGTGTAGTACCTAGAGTGAGAAGTGAAGAGACTATAGATTAAAAAACATGGAAAAAAAATAGGAGCAATTCTGCGTAAGGATTGCTCTTTTTGTTTTTTAAGGGAACAGGTATAAAAAGTGTAATGTTAGCTTGCAACAGAATTATTATACAAAGATGAAAAAGTGATGATCCGAATACGGCTCAACCTCGAAATGCATCGCCAGCCTAATGACTACACCTGCGGACCGACATCCTTGCAGGCAGTTTATAAATATTACGGTGATACAATAACACTTGATGAAGTTATTGCAGAGGTCCCATATTTGGAAGCAGGAGGAACGTTAGCTGTAAATCTTGGCTACCATGCTTTACAACGCGGTTATAACGCGACAATTTACACGTATAATCTCGCCGTTTTTGATCCAAGCTGGTTTGGAAAAAAATTCACGACAAAAAAAATGATCGAACGGCTACAAGAGCAAATGATTTTTAAAAAAGGATCAAGGGTTTCTGAGTCCTCCGGTAATTACATTGATTTTTTAAAGGCAGGAGGTAAGCTGAAATTCCGTGATCTGACACCAGGACTGCTTCGGAGCTTTATAAAACGCCACATACCAATATTAACGGGGCTTAGCGCTACATATCTTTACCGCGAAATGCGCGAGCGTGTATTAGGACTAGATGATTATGTGGAAGATGACGTACGTGGTGAACCTAGCGGCCACTTTGTAGTGCTGTGCGGTTACGACCGTGAAGATAAGACAATTTTAATTGCTGACCCGCTTCACCCCGAAAAATTCTCAACAAATCATCTTTACACAAGGAATGTTTATCGTGTAATCAATTCTATTTTGCTGGGAATTCTCACGTATGATGCAAATCTGTTAATTATCGAACCTAAAAACAGTACGGATACATCAATTATTGAATAAAGTTTTAAAGGGAAGTATACATGGCGATTCTCATAATCGTAGATAATTCATCGAACTGGAAGCTGGATATTCCTGATGTAGAGATCGTACCCTCGAGGAAGTATCTCACTGATGTAAAGTATATAGAGCAACGAAATGCAAAAGTCTTTAATCTTTGTAAATCATATCGTTACCAGAGCATCGGATACTACGTTTCTCTGCTGGCAGAAGCGCGCGGACATCGACCCCTACCGAGTGTAATGACAGTACGTGATATGAAATCACAGAGCCTGACGCGCTTTGTATCAGAGGATGTCGAAGAGCTTTTTCAGAAAGTGCTTGGAAATGTAGATAAGCCGGAGTTCTCGATCAATGTATATTTCGGAAGAACTGAAGAAAAGCGCTTTGAAAAGCTTGGACCAGCTCTCTACGGACTCTTCCAGGCACCGATGATGTGTGCGAGTTTTAAAAAGGATGCTAATGGCAAGTGGCATCTTGAGAGTGTCGCGGCCATACCTGCAAGTGGAATTACGCCGGAAAAGCAGGAATTCGTTGAGAAAGTCGCAAAAGAATTCTTTACAGGAAAAAAAATACATATCCCCAAAAGATCAGCTTCGCGTTATGACATGGCTATCCTTTGGAATCCAAAAGAGCAGTCGCCACCATCGAACGAAAGGGCTTTGCAAAAGTTCGTAAAAATCGGGGAAACGCTCGGCATTGACGTTGAACTAATAACACGTGATGATTACGCACGCCTGTCAGAATTCGATGCGCTTTTCATCCGTGAAACGACCTATGTAAATCATTACACCTATCGCTTTGCGCGCCGTGCGGCGGCAGATGGACTTGTCGTCATTGACGATCCGCAAACGATTGTGCGGTGTACCAATAAGGTATATCACGCCGAACTTTTTAAAAGGAACTCAATCCCAACTCCAAAAACGATTGTGGGCCATCGCGATAACATCCATGAGATCATTCAAGCTGTTGGCCTGCCTTGTATTATTAAGCCCCCAGATGGTTCTTTCTCCAAAGGAATGTCAAAGGTAAATAGTGAGGAGGAACTTTTAAAAGCGACAGAGGAAATGCTGAAAACGACAGAACTCTTTATTGTTCAAGAGTTTACGCCAACTGAATATGACTGGCGTATTGGCATTATTGACAAAAAACCACTCTACGCATGCAAGTATCATATGGCGCCAAAGCACTGGCAAATCATTAAAAATTCCGGCAGCGAGGAAGAAAGTTTTGGTAAAGTGGAAACGGTACCAGTGGAATTAGCGCCACGAAAAGTGGTAAGAGCAGCAGTTGAAGCCGCAAATCTCATTGGAGACGGACTATACGGAGTAGATATGAAGGATGTAAATGGTAAACCAATGGTTATAGAAGTTAATGACAATCCAAACATCGATACCGGATATGAAGATAGCATTTTAAAAGATGATTTATACGCGAAAATCCTCGAAGTATTTATAAAAAGGATTGAACAGAGAAGGCGAGGGAGTTTGTAATCTAAAAGGGAAAAGCATAGTACATTTTTAAAATTATGGTTATAAAGTTAGCTTAAAGGGTCATTGGTCATAAACTACGGATCATAGAACAATGGATTTGCATTTATTTGAAGCATTTGGCATAGAACTGGAATACATGATCGTCGGTCGTGAAAACCTGAACGTGCTGCCGATTACGGATGAGCTTTTAAAAACAGTGGCGGGTAGCTACGAGGACGAGGTCGAGCGCGGTGACATCAGCTGGAGCAACGAACTTGCGCTCCATGTGATGGAAATGAAGACATCACAGCCCGTCCGGAATCTTGAAAAGGCGGTGGATTCCTTCCAAAAAAATGTGCA
>DASPKH010000188.1:0-9586 GCA_035628175.1 Patescibacteria group bacterium | reverse complement strand
TTGAAGTCTGTTTTAAAAAAGGAGGCACCCATGACAAACCCAACATTAGCGCTCATCGAGCAAATGACAATCGGCCAGGCGACCGATTACCGTAAAAATAAAGACGGCGAAGTTTTCGCACAGGTTCCTGATTTCCGCCCGGGCGACACGCTGAATGTAGCTGTTCGTGTAGTAGAAGGCGACAAAGAGCGTATTCAGAATTTTCAGGGCGTGGTAATTGCACGTCGTGGAGCTGGCGTAAATGCTACGTTCCGCATCCGCAAAGTGTCTAACGGTGTCGGCGTTGAGCGTATTTTCCCGCTCTACTCACCAATGCTTCAGAAAATTACTGTTCTTCGCGAAGGTTCAGTTCGTCGCGCGAAACTGTATTATCTCCGTGGCATGAGCGAGCGCAAGATCCGTCAGAAACTCAGCTAATTTTTTCGCTTTCTTTAAAAAGCGTATGTATTTTTACAAAAACGGCGTTATAACTTTAAAAAGTTGTACGCCGTTTTGTGTTTTTAAAAATTCGTTTTAAAAAGTAATCACCACATAATACTGTGAAAATCTCCGGCGTTTCCTTTGTTCGGAATGCTTTAAAGCTGAGTTACCCGATTATCGAGTCGCTCACGTCGCTCATACCTGTGTGTGATGAGGTCATCGTTGCTGTTGGCAATTCCGATGATGGCACGCTCGAAGCCGTTCGCGGGCTTAGCCCAAAGATCCGCGTTATTGAAACTATATGGGACGATGCTAAACGTGAGGGCGGCCGCATCCTTGCCGAGCAGACAAATATTGCTTTAAATGAAGCAGTCGGCGACTGGTGCTTGTATCTACAGGCCGATGAGGTTTTGCATGAAGACGACCTTGAGAAAATAAAGCCTGAAATGATAAAAGCGGAAAATAGAGACATTGAAGCGTTGATTTTCCGGTATCGTCATTTCTATGGCAGCTATGACTATATCGGAACTGGACGCCAGTGGTATCGCCGTGAGATCCGCGCCTTTAAAAATACAGGTAAAGTAGTGTCGTGGGGTGACGCGCAGGGCTTTAAAAAGAGAGTAGGCAATGATTTTGAAAAGCTGAGGGCGAGGCAAACCGAATTGCGCATTTTCCATTACGGCTGGGTGCGCCCTCCAAAAGCGCAGCAGCTCAAGCAGCAAGCCTTTCAGCGTTTGTATCATGATGATACATGGATGGCGGAAAATGTTTTAAAACAGGACGAGTTCGACTATGATTCTGCCTTTGAGCTTGAATTTTTTAAAGGCACGCACCCGCGCGTAATGCACGATCGCATTGAGAAGGATCGAGAATGGACGCAGCGTTTTGACCAAAAACGTTTAAAAAAGAAACCGCTGTTAGTGAAACTAACTGATGGTATTGAAAAGCGCACGGGCTGGCGGATTGGCGAGTATAAAAATTTTACGGAAGTAAAGTAATGCCCGAACCGCGCGTATTGCTCATAAGCGGCGCACGTGAACGCTGGAGCGCTAAAGACCGTCTCGGACACGGCACGATGATGAATGGTGTGGAAGCTTGGGCGTATGCATTTGGCGGCGACTATGTCGGTCACACATTCGTAAAGGCTGAAGACATTAAAAAATATGACATTGTCATTTGCAATACAAACTATCACTACGACATCCTGGCAGCTGAAAAGCAACTTCGCCTTGCTGAATCTCGCCCGCAGTACACAAAATGGGTTTCCATGATAGAAGGCTGCGCAACAGATTATCTTCGCCCCGAAGCGCACATTCGTGAACTTTTTAATGCATCGGATCTCGTCAATTCCATCAATCTTCCATCACTTCCGCTTTTTAAAAAACTCACTTCATCTAAAGTGGAATTCATTGGAATCCCGTATCCTGTAGAACAGATCGTGAAACTTCGTGTGGATTTTGCACATAGGTCAAAAATTTACATTTGCTCGTGGATGGACAAGCGCTGGAATGATTATTATGTGGCGCGAGGAATTGGTGAAAAATATTATGTGTACGCGAAAGGTTTGTCACGGAAGATCGAGAGCTTAGCGCAAAACTGGCAACGTTTCAAAACGCTTTTTGATGTTGAAAAATCTATTGATATTGCAAAAAATATCTATAACGATCCCCAACTCGACGTTCGCCGCATGGTAAGTATGGACGACTATTTTCGCCATAATGCAAACGCTCTCTTGTGGCTAAACCTTGATAACCGCTACACCTGGGCGCGTTACGTGCTTGATGCTGCCGCGCTCGGAATTCCAATTATTACGACGAAATCCACAGGCCATGGCTCTGAGCTTTTCCCAGAAACCACCGTTGAAAATGAGTTTGGGATTGATGAAGCGATTCAAATGGGAAAGCGGCTTCTACAAGATCAGGATTTTTATAATCATGTTGCTGAGTTTCCGCTCCAGCGCATGGAATTTTTAAAAGCTGAACCAATGAAAAAGCGGCTTTTAAAAGCGCTTAATCTAGCTTGATTTCCAAAAGAATTACGCCAGAACAGTATTGGTTTTTTCAAGCAGAATTTCGCACGCTTCCAGTACCTTCTCTGGCTCAATCGCATTTATTGTATTTTCAAACCTACTAAGCACCAGAGCAAATTCCGTTTTGTACGGATACCACTCGGCTACTTTTATATATTCAGCATACAGACCTACGACCGGCACCTGTGCGGCAGCTGCCATATGAAGAGTCGCCGTATCCGGTGTAATAACGACTGTAGCATTTGCTACAAATGCGATGAACTCAGCTAGCTTCATTGGTACATAGCTACAGCGATTGTCGGAAAGAGCGGCTTCAATTCTTTTTAACGTCTCTGTATCGTCGGGGGAGCCACCAAGAAAAATTTTCAGGTGTTTAAAACGAGAGAGAAGTCCACGGCAGACAGCAAGCGCGTTTTCAAAGCTCCATTGGCGGTTTTGCGTGTGCGCAGAGATATTCACAACACAGTACGGTTCTCCGTCAAATGCTTCAGGCAGATTGTTCTGCCAGTTTTTTCCAGGAATCAGATTTTCCGTCAGGCCGCGTGAATGAAGGCCATGGCTTTTTAAAACTGCTTCGGTACTGCTCCAGCTTTTTTCGTCAATCACGATATATGGATTGTGCGCTTTAGGTGACGGCTGCACCTCAGGTTCAAAGTTTTCCGTTACGACACGCAACATAGTCTCCGCCCAGTGTTCACGCCACATTTCGTGATCGGTCTGACGTGGAAAGACAAGCCCGTAAATTTGGCGTCGATTGCGGTGCATAAGGGTTATTTTTTCGGCATTTGGCGCAACTCCGCGAGCCAATATTGCACACTTTGTCATCCGCGTAAAAACAAGGCCAAGTACTACATCATAATTCTTCGGACGCAGCTTCTTCATCAAAGAAAACCAGGACGGGTGAAAATTATGCCCCGGATGAATTGCAAAACTCTCCCGAACAAACGGATCGATTTTCGCCATCACATCATTCCGGTACGATGTTACCACATCCACGCTCACGTTTGGATACGCTTCGTGCAGCCACCGCATAATCGGCGATGAGACAATGTAATCTCCAATCGCATCATACCTGAAGATCACGATTTGCCTCAGGTCTTTTGATGTCAGCTTTTTCGTTCTGTCAGTTTTTGGATTTGTCCTGCCGAGTAAGCCAAAAAGCTTTTTGCGCAAGAAACTCGTATCCAGGTTTTGTGAATTTTCTGAAAATTCCTGGTGCTGCTCCTCAATGTACGGATCGCGAAGATTTGAAGGGTGATTTTCCTTTGTAAAAATAACAGTTGTAGGAAATGGTGAATTCATAAGTGCTTTTAAAAGCGCGGAGTTTGCAAGAGATTTTTTTCAAAAATACGGAGAAATCTATTTACAATGATTGTGCTATTTTTGCACATACTTTTGTGTGTTTTATCCTTTACAAATGAAGATCCTCTTTTTTACATCGTCTGGCCCGGATAATCTTGAAGACGCATACCTACACGGGCTGCGGTCGCTTTATGGTGCAGATGCTGTGGATTACCCAAAAAAAGAAGTAATGTACAAAAGTTTTGAAGGAGATCCTAATTCCTTTTACGGGCGGCTTTTTACGATTTGGCGAACGCTCAATGATATGGAAGTTGACCGCACTGACCTTGAATCGAAGATAAAATCCGGTTTTTTCGATTTTATAATTTTCGGTTCAGCGCATAGAACTCTGCATTTTTTTGAGTATTTTAAAAATTTGTTAAAACCGGCTACAACCATCTTTCTTGATGGCGAAGACACAGCGCGTGTGGCCAGGCCAACGCAGAAATACCTTACTTTTAAAAGAGAACTGCAGCCAAAGGTCTGGTATTATAAATCTTTTAAAATTATTCCAAAGCCACTTTATCAACAGCTTCCACGCCCGAAAAATCTTCTGCCAATTTCCTTTGCAGTTCCGAAAGAGAAAATCACATTCGGTATATCACTTGCTGAAAAGAAGTCGCTTTTACCTGGCCATATTGTGGATAATGAAGTAAGAGAAATTTTTAAAAAGCAACACTCGTCATCGGAAACATATCTTTTCACAAAGGAGGAAGATTATTACCGAAATCTTCAGCAGTCCCGATTTGGTATTACGACAAAACGCGGCGGATGGGACTGTCTACGTCATTACGAAATTGCTGCAAATGGAGCTGTGATGTGCTTTCGGGATTTGCACACAAAGCATGAGTGGTGCGCCCCGCATGGCCTTGGGAAAATGAACTGTGTCATGTATACCTGCGCCGAGGAGCTTTTTAAAAGAATTGAAGTAATGCGAGACGATGAATATAACACGCTTTTAAAAGGTAGCTACGACTGGATTTCACAACAAACAACCGAGGTGAAAGCAACAGATATGCTTCGTCGCGCTCATGATTTCTTTAAAAATACTGCCTAAATTCTTTTAAAAAGCTTTAGTAATGCTTGTACAAAAACCAGAACTGCTCTTTGGCCTGCCGCCAAAACCAAAAATCCTGCTCCTGCGGTACGATAAAATTGGCGATGTGCTCATTTCTGTTCCGGTTTTTCGCATTTTAAAAAGGCATTTTCCTGAAGCCCAAATTGACGTGTTGTTAAGCCGGGACAATATCGGGGGCCGTACTGCAATTGAACAATATGTGCATGAGGTTGTTACATTTTCTGAACAAAAAGCAAAATTGCTTCCACTGCTTTTGCAGCTTCGTTTTAGGCAATATAATGTTATCATTGATCTTTTTGATCAGTTTTCCACAACATCGGCGCGCATGGTGAAGCTTTTAAACCCACATAATTCTGTAGGAATTGCGCTGGAATATCTCCCACAGTATACACACGTTGCTGAACCACTCGGGCGTCAGTCGCGACATATTGTTGATCGGACGGTACGTGTGCTCTTACCATTCGGTATTGACCCTGAAATGGAAAAGCTGGAACTTGAATATCCTCTTAAAAAAGAGGAAATTGCACAAGCGACAGAGCTTTTAAAAAATTTTCGAACGGATGGAAAAATCCTGCTTGGAATCAATCCCGCAGGCTCTCACGAACACCGCTACTGGGGGGGATCAAATTTTGTTGATTTTTTGAATGCTATTGGAAAGGATTTTCATAACGTAGTGCCGCTGCTTTTTACGCCGCCGGGATACGAAGCCGAAGTGCAGCAAATAGCTTTAATTACGGGCGCTGCGGTTGCACCAAAATCGAAGAGTTTTCATGATTTTGCGGCGCTACTACATGAGTGTGATGCGATCTTTACTCCTGACACTTCCGTAGTACATTTAGCCGCCGCATTTAAAAAACCGACAGTAGCGCTTTTCAGCAATGCGGCGCGTGCGTCCCATGGAATTCCATGGCTGCCGTACAATACGCCACACGTTGCGCTGGAAACCAATAATCCTGCCATTTCTTCCATTGCTGTAGACAGTGCCATTTTCGCGCTGAAAAAATTAATTACAACGTATTTTTAAAAGTTTTACATGGCTTCGCACGACTCACTTTTAAAACGTATTGAACTCTTCGTCCGCCGCACCTTCACCCAGCGCTGGCTTGGCAAGCCGCCGCGTGAACTCGTGGCTGAACCGCACAACGTTTTAAAACTGGGGCCTAATGCGAAAATACTCTTTCTGCGGCAGGACAGGATTGGTGATGTGCTCGTGACGACTCCGCTTATGCGCCTATTGCGCCGGAAATTTCCACATGCTCAGATTGACATGCTTTTGAGCAATAATAATTTTGCTGTGCGCGGCGGCGTGGCACATAATATTTCGAGTTTCTGGCGTTACACAAAAAAAGTTGGCGATACATTCCGACTTATAAAAAGTATCCGCACTGAAAAGTACGACGTGATTATTGACCTTATGGACAATACTTCTGCTACGTCGAGCTATTTTATACAATGGATGAAACCGCGATTCTCAGTTGGGATTGTAAAAGAAAATGCGGCGATCTATACGCATTGTGTTCCCCTTCTAGATCGCAGCCGCGTGCACATTGTAGAGCGCATTGCGCAGTTACTCCTGCCATTTGGCATTAACCCGAAGATGGAGGATTTGTCGCTGGAATACAGGTTTGCAGAAAATGAACTTTTAAAAGCACAAGAGCAGCTTGGAGCAAAATCTAAAAAATTGCGCCTGGGAATTCATCTGGCAGGTTCTACGAAAAACAGGTTTTGGGGCGAAGAGAATTACCGTAAGTTTTTTTCTTTTTTAAAAAAAGATTTTCCGCAGATTGAGCCACTTATTTTTATCCCACCAGGATATGAAGTAGTTGCGCAGAATATTTCAGAGGAAAATGGAGTTGCAACAGCGCCGGCTGCGAAGTCCTTCCACGAATTTGCCGCGATGCTGCACCAATGCGACCTCATTTTCACTCCGGACACTTCGACCGTTCACCTTGCCGCGGCTTGGAAAAAGCCGTGCCTTGTAATGTACAACGACTATTCTCCGCACCTGCTTCGCTGGACGCCGTACAATTCGCCTTTTAAGGCACTCTACACAGCCGATAGTTCTATAGCCGTTATTGCGGTTGATCAGGTAATGGGGACATTAAGCGAATTGCTTTGTGAAAATGACATGGACGATTCTAAAAATACAGACAACAGAGTTTTTAAAACGGGAATTTAAGGTTCTTTAAAAGCTACTGAATTTGTCTGCGGCTCCATATTTCCGTAAATTGCTTTCTTTTAAAAAGACAGCAAATCCAAAATCTTCATGGCAGAAAAAGTACAGACGAATACGCCCTGCTGCGTTTGCGACAGCACCAAAAGCACTGAATACAGCGAAACGACCTATCCTGAATACAATTATCCTGGTGTATTCGCACTCAGAAAATGCAGCGAGTGCGGCCTGCTTTTTAATTCTCCAGGTTTAAAAAACGAGGATGTTTTTAAACTTTATGGCAGCAATTACTACTTTTTCAATCGCCGCGACGACGTGGAATTTGACCGCATTGTGGAAATGCATAGCCTTGTGATAAAGCCGCAGGAGCACCTCGTGAGCAGTAAAAAAGTTCTTGAAGTGGGAAGTGCGAAAGGTTACCTGCTGGCAGTTTTAAAAACTCTCGGCTGGGAAACACAGGGTGTAGAAATTTCCGAGAATGCTGCGCGCTACGCACGCGAGAAATTCGGCCTGAATATTTTTAATGGAACCCTCGAGCAATACGCTGAAAAATCCACGGAAAAGTACCCGCTTGTATTGGGAATTGACGTCCTGGAGCACGTGCCTGATCCGGCGTCATTTATCACTGCCGCGGCGAAACTGGTGGAGGAGGGTGGAATTCTCGTGATAGACACGCCGAACGCAAATTCAGGGAATATTAAGCTGAATGGCAAAAAGTGGTCTGGCTTTAACCCGTTCCACATTTTTATTTTCAATGAGCATAATATCCGCCAGCTTTTAAAAAAGCATGGTTTTGAAGTGGAAAAAGCATTTTCACACAGCAATTCGCCAGTGGCGCCAAAGCGAAATTCCATTTTTAAAAAACTTATCCGCAGTATTGAAAAAGTGTTTTTTGCGCTCAATCTGCTCGGCGCACTGCGCAAACTCACCCTGGCCATACAGCGAAAGATCACAGCCAGTCCTGATCTTCTGCGCTTTTAAAACCAACGGCCGAGCGCATACGCTCTGCCGTGCCGTACGATAAGACTCCTGATGCGCGAGCTGAATTTGCCCGCGGAAACCGTGGCGACAATCTTTTTGTCATGGCGCGGAAGGTTGCAGCAAAATAGTTTTTAAAAAGGTAAATCTACCGGCATGAACATTCTCATTATCAACTGGCAGGACATTAAAAACCCCTTTGGCGGGGGAGCTGAAACGCATCTTCACGAGATTTTTAAAAGAATTGCCGCCCGCGGCCACGACGTTACGCTGTACTGCTGCGAAGTGCCGGGCTTGCCGCGTGAGGAAGTGCTCGATGGCATCCGCATCATCCGTGAAGGCAACCGCAATCTCTTTAATTTTTACGTTCCGCTGCGCTATTTTTCCCGTTTTAAAAAAGAACACTACGACATCATCATTGACGATGTAAATAAGATCCCTTTTTACACGCCGCTGTATGTTCGCGAGCCGCTTCTGGGCATTTCACATCATTTTTTCGGGAGCAGCATTTTTCTCGAGGCGGGTCGCATCGCGGGCAGCTACGTGTATTCGGCTGAAAAGCTGGTGAATGTCGTGTATAAAAAAACGCCGTTTGCCGTTGTCTCCGAAAGCACGCTGAAGGAATTTCTGGAGCGCGGTTTTCCACGCGAAAACTTTACGATTATCCCGAATTGCATTACGCCGGGCGATTTCCCGATGCGCGTTGGCGAAAAAAACCGCGTTCCGACGGTCACGTATTTTGGCCGTTTAAAAAAATACAAAAGTGCTGACCATCTTGTAAAAGCATTCGCTATTGTTTTAAAAGAAATCCCGAAAGCGCGGCTGCAGATTCTCGGCACGGGCGATTTCCGGCCTGAACTGGAGCGCCTGACCAAGGAACTCCAGATCGAAGAGGAAGTGAAATTCTTCGGTTTCGTAAGCGATGAGCAGAAGATCGAGCTGCTGAGCGCGGCGCACTGCATGGTTAATCCTTCGATGAAAGAAGGCTGGGGCATTACCAATATCGAAGCCAACGCCTGCGGAACACCCGTCATTTCGGCGAATGTGCCAGGGCTGCGCGACTCCATGAGCGAGGGGCAGAACGGCCTGCTCTACGAATACGGCGATATTACAGGCCTCGCGCGCGCCATCATCCGCGTTTTAAAAAATGATGCGCTGCGGCAGGAATTGTCCGACGGCGCTGTAGCCTGGGCGAAAACGTTTGACTGGGACGACTCGGCGACGAAGATGATTGAGCTGTGTGAGCGGGTGATTGCGGGAAGCAAAAATAGTTTTTAAAGGGCGGAGTTTTTAAAAGAACTTCGCCTTTTTACTTTTTAAAAGCGGGAATATTGTATTTTTGGTTTCTTAACAATCAATTTTTAAAAGCTTTATGCAATATAGCATCATCATTTTTCTGGCATTATGCACCGCCGCCACATGCGCATTTGCGAAAGAAGCTGATTCGACAGAAGCGCCGCGCGACCGTCACCCGATTATCAGCATTGGTGCGGGGATCCAAGCAGGGCCGTCGCTAAAGCCCGGGGAAGTTTTCACAGCAGGATTTGAATATCCGCTCAATAACGGG
>DASPKH010000187.1:0-7825 GCA_035628175.1 Patescibacteria group bacterium | reverse complement strand
AAAACAACCGGATGGCTGTTTTGATGATGGACAAAAAACCTCGTTTATATCCACTTCATGACATTGGAATGGAGAAGTTTTTAAAAGAATTCCATGGAGAATTGTTAGTGGGAGCGCGGGGAAATGTAAGCGAATTTACGTTGGCAAATGTTTTAAAAGAGCGGAATATTTCTGTTCTAAAAGGTGATTCCCCGGTGTTTGACAAAATTGTTTCCGAAGTCATACAAAGCAGCTCTTTTAAAGACAAAAAGCAGATAATTGAACTTGAGTAATGTAGTGCCGTTATTGTAAATATATAAATCACCTAATCACAGATAATTTCAAAAACACGTATGTAAAGAAGTATGAATATTATTGACATTGAAAAGCCTGTTATTTTTCCTGAAAAATCAATAATCAGCGGAGTCACAAAAAGGAATTTGCGGGCATTTCCCAATCAAGGCGGTTTGTCGCTCAGCCCCGGAAAAATTCTTTCAAAGGAGGAATTGGCAGATCATAGAAAAGCCTTTGCTGAGGGACTCGGGATACCAACTGATATATTAAAATTTCAGAACCAAGTGCATGGGGACATGATCCGAGTTATTACGCCCGACTCTAAAACTGAAGCGTCAGATGGCATGATTACATCTTTTAAAAATATCGTGCTGTGTATTATTATAGCCGATTGCGCTGCTGTGTTGATGTACGATCCTAAAAATAGTGTTATTGCTGGATTTCATTCAGGCTGGCGCGGGACACAGCTCAATATTGTTGGGAAGGGAATTAATATTTTAAAAGATAATTTTAAAAGTGATCCGGCAGATTTGCTTGTGTATGTCTCGCCGTGCGCTTCAGGTGAAAGATATATCGTTCGTGAGGATGTAGCTCAGCATTTCCCTCGATCAGTGAAGAGGATCAATAATAAAGAGTATTTGTTCGACAATCGGATGGAAATCCAACTACAGCTTCATGAAGCAGGCGTGCCAAGAAGTAATATTGAAGTTTCCGACGGGTGTACGATCGGCGGGGAGATTGATTATCACTCATACAGGCGTGATGGTGAACGTTCAGGACGTATGGCAGCGTTTATCGGGATGAAGGGTGAGTCTTTTTAAAAACTTTTTTTTATCCCATGCAAAAGCGCGCGATAATTCTCATCAATGTGGGAGCTGGAAGTGACGATAAAAACGATGAACTGCGCCGTCAAATCGAAACAGGCTTTAAAAATAGCCCGATTGATGTAGATATTAAGTTTTTAAGGGGCGGTGGGGAAATTGAAAAAATAATTGAGAAGTCAGTTGCCGAAAAGCCTGATATAATTGTAGCAGGTGGTGGCGACGGAACACTTAATGCAGTAGCTTCAAAGCTGTTAAAAACGAAAATTATACTTGGTATCCTGCCGCTTGGCACGCTCAATCACTTCGCAAAAGATGCAGGAATTCCGCTGAAAATAGAAGATGCAGTCGGAAATATAATTTCCGGTAATATCAAGCATGTGGATGTTGCTGAAGTTAATGGAAAGGTCTTCTTAAATAATTCAGGCATAGGAATTTATCCTGATATTGTTGCACAGCGCCAAAAAGTACAGTCTCGCGGCCACGGCAAATGGACGTCATTTTCATTAGCGTTCCTTGCTGTTTTAAAAAAGTATCCGATGGTGCGTGTTAAAATTGAAATGGACGACAAAACTATTCTTCAGAAAACGCCATTTGTTTTTATCGGTAATAATCTTTACCGCATGGCAGGTTTTAGGATGGGTGGGCGCGATAAGCTAGATGATGGCAAATTGTCGCTTTTTATTGTTCACCGAACAGGAAAACGTGGGCTGCTGCGCCTTGCTTTTAAAGCATTATTGGGAATTGTGCAGCAGGATAAGGATTTTGATGCTTTTAATGTTGAGGAGATCATTATTGAAAGTGATGAACCTGTTTTAAAAGTGTCGACTGATGGCGAAGTAGCCGAAATGAAAACCCCGCTTCAGTATAAAATTCTGCCAAAAGCGCTTTCTGTGATCCTTCCCGCAAAGACTTTTACAAAGTAGATTTTTAAGTATGCGCACCATTGTTCATTTGTCTGACATTCATTTTGGTAGGGTTGATTATAATTTAATCGAGCCACTCATCGCTCTTGTGCAGGAAATTAAACCTGATGTAACAGTGGTTTCAGGCGACCTGACGCAGCGTGCGAAATCACATGAGTTTGAGGAAGCGAGAGAGTTTTTAAAAAGGTTGCCGCAGCCGCAGATTGTTGTACCGGGAAATCATGATGTGCCGCTCTACAGAGTTTTCGACAGGTTTATTCAGCCATTAGATGGGTACAAGTCATACATTACTGACAACATGGAGCCATTTTTTAAAGATGATGAAGTAGCGGTTTTGGGTATTAATACAGCACGGTCATTGGTTTTCAAAGGCGGCCGGATCAATGCAGCACAGATCGCTCATATCAAGGAGAAAATGTTGGGGCTTGAAGATAGTATTACCAAAATAATTGTTACACATCACCCGTTTGACCTGCCTGATACATACCATGAACGGCAACTCCTAGGACGCGCGAAAATGGCAATGAGAACGCTTTCTGAGTGCGGCGCTGATATTTTACTGGCGGGGCATTTTCATATTAGCTATGCAGGGCATACTGCTACACGATATAAAATTGACAATTACTCGGCACTTGTGATCCAGGCTGGAACTGCAACGTCAACACGTGGACGTGGTGAGGCAAATTCATTTAATGTTGTAAAAATTGAACAACCATATATTTCCGTTCAGCAGTTTGTCTGGAAACCAGAGGAAAAAGCATTCGGAGTTTTTAAAGAAGAAAATTTTATACATACCGGAAATGGTTGGAAAGTTGTAGAAAAAGCATAAAAAACTGTTCATACTCCAGAATGGTTAGTATGAGAAGTTTTACAGTTATTTTTTGATTACAAATCTCCGGTCACAATTTATGATCTTGGTTTTAAAACGCTTCTGGATGTATAATTTGCCGAAGCTTTAGGTGCGACTGGTATTGCAACATACCCCCCATTGAGCCATAGCTGCATTTGGTCAGAATAATGTGCACTCAGGGGCTGTCCAGACGAACCACCAGGCAAAACGGAATAGACAACCGAATCCTGAAGATCTGCAACAAACCTCATAGAGGCGCCCACTACCTGCTTATACGGTGCAAAGAGTTTCCATTCAGCACTATTGATCGTTGTATTGCTGCCATTTGTCGGGAATGGTCCCATTGTGACTGCAGGTTTTAAAAACTTATTTTCGCTAAAAATATGAGGGATTGTAAGAGTATGGATTTCACCAAAACGCCATTGAGCAGTTTGATTATCATCAAATTGTTTTGAAAGCACCTGTACTGTTTCAAGAAAACTTTTTAAAATTATCATATTCCGCGTCTCTACAGTCGCTTTGCTGCGAATATCATCAAACCACATATTGGTGGAATCGGGAAGCAGCTCAAGGATTTTCCGGGTCGGAATATTTGCTATAAGCAGGTATTCCCTAAAAATAGACTCACCCAGCTCGTCTTGGAAAGTATTCTCGTACATGCGACTCATGAACGTATTGAAAATCGCAGGTTCAACATCCTGAGCCGTCATTACATGCTGCCATTTTGAAAGTAGTTCATAAGCGCGGTATTCATTTTTAAAAATATTTTTATTCCTTTCTAAAACAGGCAGTACATATTCCATGACTTGACGAGCAAATGGCGAAGTCACGTCCATTTGCATCAGCTGTGCATCGCGAACCGAATAATCATTTGCCTGAAGCAGCATTTCCTCAATCCGTTCAGCGCGTGAAGGCGGTTCCCAGAAGCTTGTAATATGTGCCGGAAGGGAACGGGAGGTTAGGTTGTTTGCGCTTGCAACGTATCGCCTGGAGGGATTATACACCTTAGGTAATGATGCACCTGTAATAAAACCCTGCCAGTCATTTGCGTTTGTCCAGCCGATATTAGGAAAGTTCGGATTCGTATTTCCTCGACGCGGGATTTGTCCCGAGGGCGCAATCCCGATATTTCCACGTTTATCAGCATACGTGAAGTTTAAAGCTGGGGTGCCCCATGCGTTTGTACCGGCTGTGAATTCATCCCATGACCGGGCCTTATTAATTTTGTACAATGCTGATAATTCATCAGAAAATGAATTTGCCGTCCAGGCGAATGTGAGCAGATACTTTTTCATAAAGTAACTTGCAGTAGTATCGCCTTTGCGGTTAAGCATGATGTCCGGGCGTCTCATTAGGTGAATATCCGATAAAACTGCCGAGCGATTTGTCCGGCGAATATCGTAATACTCCTGGCGGAGTGAATCCCCGCTTTTGACATAAATTGTATCGCGCTGATATTTGAATTTTACAGCCTTGCCATCTGCGGCGATATATTGGGTGTTTTTGGATGAATCAAGTTTTTCGATAAAGTAATCTACATCATCGGCCATCATGTTAGTAATTCCCCACGCTATATTATCATTGCGTCCTGCGATGAAGAGAGGGATGCCGGGTATCGTGAGCCCAACAACATTCATCGTAGGGCAGGTGAGATGTGCCTGATACCAACGTGCTGGCATTGTAAGCGTTAGGTGCGGATCATTAGCAAGCACTGCGCTTGTTGTTTTAAAAGCTGTTTTGCGCATTGCCCAAGAATTACTGCCGATAGCCGAACCCCGAATTCCAAGCATATCACGTGTTTCTTTTAACACTGCATGCAATTCGGAGAGGAGCTGGCCAGCCACTGCAACTGAATCAGGTGCTGGGGCCTTCGTAGTATCCCGAACAGGCTGCGGGCGTGGCGTTCCAACCTCAAGTACCGTTGGTGCGTATGCCGGGTAGCCAGCAATTAATTCAGCTGCACGTTCTGGCCCGACTTTTTCGGCAATACGTCCAAAAATGAGATCATTCCAAAATCCGAGGCTCAACTCAAAAGACATCATTCGCCCAATGACAAGGCAGTCTTCAGGAGTCCATGGAGCAGGTTTATAACCAAGAGCATCAAATTCAAATGAAAGTGCAGTTTGATTTGACTGAATGAACGCATTGATGCCATTACTATATGCAGTGAGGATTGATTTTGACTGACGGCTGCTTTTTTGAAAATTAGCAGCTGCAGTTTTTGAAATATCCAGCGCGCGCATAAATTTATCCACGGCAAGTGCATCCTTACCTAACACCTCTGATAGACGCCCGCGTCCGGCGCGGCGCGCCATATCCATTTGCCACAGGCGATCCTGTGCATGGGCAAAACCAAGCGAGAAAAAGGCGTCAGCTTCAGAGCGCGCTATAATATGAGGAATACTGAATTGATCACGGTAAATCTCCACAGAATCTTTTAAAAGCTCTACCTCAAACAATCCGTCCTTAGGCGGATGAGAACGAGTGGCCATCATAACGGAAAAAAAACCAAGTGAAGCAAGAAAAACAGCTATCACAAGGAGTGCGCCCGCTGTATTACCAAGAATTCTTCCAATGAGAGGGATTTGCATAATATACTTATGATGTATCTTTTTAAAAGCGTGTCTGGAGCAATCAGGGGGCTTAAAAATTTTAAAAAGTTTGATGAAGGGTGGTCTTCTATTAAACTTATAACATACTTTTAAAGCCAGCCATGCTGCTTATACCAGTGTGTGGTTTCTGTAATTCCTTTTTCCAATGATATTTGCTGTGTATAACCAAAATCTTTCTTTGCACGGTCGATAGAGCACGTCCAGTACGTTTGCGTAATATCACGGCCTTTTTCATAATTCAGCACAGGTGGCTTTGGCAAAAACCGTCCAGCCACCTCAGATATTCCAGCAATTCCCATCACGAGCGAATGGGGAAGCTTTATTTTTAAAAGCCGTTTTTTGCCAAGAGTTTTTGCAATCAGGGTATTGATCTCGTCCCACGTGTAAAAATCTTCCGATGAAACAAAATAAGCACGCCCTAAAGTTGCATTACTTACAGCTGCATCCACAATTCCGCGTGCCAGATCGCCTACGTGGATAAGGCTCACGCGCTTTTCATCAAACCCAATCAGCGGTGCAATACCACTTTTTACTGTTTGAAAAACAGTCAGGATAGCTGAATCTCGCGGCCCGTAAACAGCAGGGGGACGTACGATTGTAACAGGCAAATTATCTTTTTGGGCAAAAACTACCTCTTCGGCTTCCTTTTTGCTGATGCCATAAGCTGTAATTGGATGGTATGGCGTTTGTTCATTTACAGGATCCTGAAGCGTTTTCGAAGGACCGACCGCGGCAAGGCTACTCACATGTAGAAAGCGCTTTATATTTGGCGTTTTTTTTACAACTGCTTTTAAAAGATTATCAGTTGCATCGCGATTTCCTTTTAAAAACTCTTCTTTTGAGCGAGCAGATGTCAGGCCTGCTACATGAATTACCATCTCAACGCCATCGACTGCTTTTAAAAGCGAATCTGCATTGTCAAGGGACGCCTGTACAGTTTCTATTTTTTTGCCTTCCAGCCAGCGCATGCTGCTGCTCTTTCGAACGTTAGTACGCACGTCATATCCGCGCTGAAGCAAAACATCGGCAACGTGACTTCCTACGAAACCCGTTGCACCGGTAACAAGAACTTTCAAGATTATTTCCTTTTTAATTATCCAATAGCACAAAATTACAATCTTTCAGCGATTGTTGTAAGAAATGATTGTCAGTGGATCTGTTTTGCGGTATCGTTAAAGGAATTAGCCTTATTAAAGAAAATCTGGATACAATTAAAAAAAAAGTTATTCTTTTGACAACATTTTTCGCTTGAAGAATGTTATAAAATTGGATAAATTGACATGTTTTTAAAAAAACTTTTTAAAAGCTGGTATTCAACACAAAAAACTGAGCAGGAAAAGAGCAGGTACGTATGAAAAAAGCTGTGATTATGGCGGGAGGGTTCGGCACAAGGTTGAGGCCACTGACGATGAGCATACCGAAACCAATGGTGCCGGTTGCAAATATCCCGATGATCGAACACATTTTAAATCTTTTAAAAAAACATAATATTACGGAAATAGTTTGTGTTTTGTACTTTCAGCCCGAAAAAATTACAGACTATTTCGGGGATGGATCAAAATTTGGCGTAAAAATGGAATACGTGCTGGCGGTGGCTGATTACGGTACTGCCGGTGCTGTTCGCAATGCAGCCGAGCATCTTGACGAACAGTTTATCATCATCAGCGGCGATGTCTTGACGGATTTTGATATTTCAGCAGCTTTAAAATTTCACGAGGACAATGGTTCTCAGGCAACAATATTGCTGACACGCGTTCCGAATCCACTCGCATATGGTATCGTCATGACGAAAGAAAATGGCGCTATTACACGTTTTCTTGAAAAGCCAAGTTGGGGAGAGGTGTTCTCAGATACTATTAATACAGGGATTTACATCCTTGAACCCGAAGTTTTAAAAATGATCCCTTACCAGAAGGAATTTGACTTTTCCAAGGATCTTTATCCGGCGATGCTTGAAGAGAAAAGGCCGCTTTTTGGTTACATTACTGACGGATACTGGCGCGATATCGGCAACCTTACGGAATATCAGATCGCAAGTCAGGATGTTCTGCTGGGAAAAGTAAATATTGATGTACGGGGCGAAAAACAGGGTAATGTTTACATTGGTAAAAATGCGACGATCGCAGAAACAGCGGTTTTAAAGGGTATGGTTGTCATTGGCGACAATACTACTATCGGTGAGAATGCTGAAATATCAGACTGTATTATCGGCTCAAAGGTAAGTATCGGTGCTCATGCTTCTGTATCAGGCTGTGTTCTTTGGGATAATGTGGAGGTTGGAGCTGGAGCCAGCCTGACAAATGATGTAGTGTGCAATGATACAAAGATTGGTGAGGGAGCTAC
>DASPKH010000186.1:0-3643 GCA_035628175.1 Patescibacteria group bacterium | reverse complement strand
ATTTCTACGCCTGTCAAAACTCTTACAAGCTAAAAAGAACATCATCCTACAAGGGCCGCCTGGTGTCGGAAAAACATTTATCGCACGGAAATTATGCTACGAAATTTTAGGCAGGCTACTCGATGCAAATATCGAGATGGTGCAGTTTCACCAGTCGTATAGCTACGAGGATTTTATACAGGGTTTGCGTCCGACAGCGAGTGGCGGTTTCGATGTACGTAATGGGATTTTCCACCAGTTTTGCGAACGTGCTCTAAAAGATGTAGAACAGCCCTTTTTCTTTATTATTGATGAAATTAACCGCGGAAACCTAAGCAAAATTTTTGGTGAACTAATGGTGCTGATTGAAGCCGACAAGCGTAACGAAAAGTTTGCTTTAAAGCTTACCTATTCAGATGAAAAATTTTTTGTACCACCGAATGTACACATCATCGGTACGATGAATACTGCCGACAAATCACTCGCCGTTATAGATTACGCGCTTCGACGCAGGTTTGCATTCGTGCATTTAGAGCCACATTTTGATGATGTTCTTAAAAGCTTTCTTCTGGAAAAAGGCATTTCAGAACCACTTGCCGAACATATTATTTCTGCGCTTTTACAAGTGAATTCAGGGATAAAAGATGATATGAATCTTGGGGAGAGTTTCCAGATCGGGCACAGTTATTTCACTACTTTTAAAAAAGGTGAAAACGAAAAGATTTGGTGGCAGAATATCCTTAATTTTGAGCTACAACCGCTGCTGGAAGAACTATGGTTTGACGATGCGGTAAAGGTGACTGATATGATAAAAATCCTCCAGTGGCAGTAATAACAATAATGGACACACCGTGATTCAGAGCATAGCGAAAAATCCTCCTTACGATGCTTTTTGAACAATATTAAGGTTCACCGGAAAAAGAAGGGATTCTACGTCGCAGAAACCGCTTCTAAATGACAGCCGTGATAAGTTTTTTAAAAGAAACACAATGCAAATCCCCATTGAAAATATCTATTACTTACTCTGCTACGCGTGGAATTCCCTGGATGAAAAAGGCCGTGTTTCAGTCTCCATTGATGATAAAACAACGCTACTCGACCTCTTTGTGAAAGTGCTGATTGGTGGTAGCAAACAGCTTTTAAAACGCGGAATTGACCGAAATTATATTTCAGAAACAGAAGGAATATCCGGGATAAAAGGCAAATTTGAAATTGCCCAGACGCTAAAAAATAATCTGCTCATTCAGCAAAAAACTATCTGCACTTTTGATGAATTTTCAGCAAATATTTTGCCCAATAGAATTCTCGTTTCAACAATTGCCCGACTTTTAAAAACCGGAAATGTAGATGTAGTTTTAAAAAGTGAATTGCAGAGTTTGCAGCGGAGATTCTCCGGAATTGAACCTATCAAATTGCATCATGCGATTTTCAAAAATGTGCAATTCCACAGGAATAACCTCATCTATCATTTTCTGCTTAATGTGTGCGAAATTATTTATGACAGTACGTTTCCATCAGAAACAGAAGGCCGCTTTACGTTTGCTGATTTTACGCGTGATGATGTGAAAATGAACCGGCTTTTTGAAAATTTTGTGCGGAACTTTTATGCAATTGAGCAGAGGGAATTTTCGATTGTAAAGCGGGAAAATATTAAGTGGAATTTTAAAAATGTGAGCGAAGAAAGTCTGAAATATCTGCCGCAAATGCAAACGGATATTACACTTGAAAATAATGAGCAAAAGATTATTATTGATGCAAAGTTTTACCGCGAAACAATGGCGCTGCATTATGATAAAGAACGCATAAAATCAGCGAATCTCTATCAGCTTTTCTCTTATCTTTTAAACCAGGAAACTGAGAGTTTTAAAACGAAAAATGCTGTGGGAGTTTTGCTGTATCCAACGATCAACGAAGAATACAATCTACAGTTCACCTATCATAAACATAACATTTACATCCGTACGGTGGATCTGAATCAGAACTGGCGAAATATTGCTGTGCGCCTGCTCACGATCATTAGGAATGTTTAAAAAACTACTCGTGTCCCATCTCCTCTATCACGAAACCCTCTTTGCTCTGCTCCAGGCTTTTTAAATAATCTTTTGGCAGTACGCCATATTTTTGCTTGAATTTTGCACTGAAATGCCCTACGTGTTTGTACCCAACTTTCGTTGCAATGTCCTTGATAGAATATTTTTCTTCAGCCAGCAAAAGCTTTGCTGCTTCCAGCTTTTCGTTCTGTAGAATTTTATAAATAGATGTATTGTACACCTGTTTGAAACCCATTTTTAACTTGTTTTCGTTCGTACCGGTAAGGCGTGCGAGTTCCTTGATCGTGAGGTGGCCCTGCAGATTTTCGAGCAGCAGGTTTTTCGCGTGAATGATCTGCTCAATGTCCTTTTTGCGCAGGATAGACTGGCGGCGGCTTGGCGTAAGATCATCAAGGTACTGCTTAATCTGCATCGCGAGGATTTCAAGCGTTTTGGACTCTAAGAACACGCGGCGCACGAGGCCTTTATGTTCGCTGGCATTGATCTTTTGAATGCACTCGGCAATGGTCAGGCTGTAATGTCCCTGGTATAAAAACGAACGCGTGCAATTCTGGTCAGCGAGAATTTCTTTCAGCTCATCCGGCAGCGAATGAATGGACATTTCGATTTTTGGATGATACTTTTTGCGGTCAATCTCGATCGAATAAAAATAAATCTTACGCTCAGCAGGAAGCAGGAACATCTGTTCGTTATTGCACGTACCGCTCACCATTGAACCAAGTAAATGATTGAGCTGATATTGCAGCCGGTCGCCCTTGATAATATGTGTGAAATCATTCTCCATGCAGAAGATAAGGCGCAGTGGCTGGAATTCTTCGGAGGCATGTTTCAAAATTATGTCTTTTTTAAACGAGCAATTGAAGATGAGCATCTCCAGTCCGTCTTTAAAATCAATTCCGGCAATATATCCTTCACCGAGAGAGGACGGAATTTCAATACGATGCTCTGCATGATCGTTGTCGATATGCGTTTTAAAAGCATGCGCAAGTGTTTTTAAAACATCCTCCGCATGGAAAGATGGCAATTGAATTTCCGTTTGCATATATGTAGTGATCAATAGATGTAGTAGGTGGCTTCAGACTGTAATTTTCCACGAAATTCTAATATATCGCACTTCCTATATCAGTATCGGTAGTTATGGTATCACAAATGGTTTTTAAAGCTTTGTGCCGTTATTTTCTCCATAAATTTAATTTATCTTTGAAAGCATAATCAATCTTCATTAGTGTTAAGTTCCGAAATTCAGTAAACGCCTTTAAAAAGAAACTGCAAGATGCCATGGGGAAAAACGGGCAATTTGCGCAGGCAATTCATCAAATGCTTGCGATACTGGAAAAGGAATTAGATACAATCATTACTAGTGAAAAAAACTCTGGTGCAGATGGCGAAAAAAGTAATGTTAAAGCAGAGAAACTGCGCCTTCAGGTTGAAGAACTGCGGAGTTTTATTATTGAACATGACCTGCGATTAAAAGACTGAGCAGCTCATTCAAAAGGCTCTCTCCTTTCCCCTTTTAAAACCTTTTTCTTATTTCC
Organism: Patescibacteria group bacterium; assembly: GCA_035628175.1. GTDB lineage: Bacteria > Bacteroidota > Ignavibacteria > Kapaibacteriales > DASPKH01 > DASPKH01. The sequence continues at coordinate 78 of DASPKH010000186.1, read as the reverse complement.
ACACCCTACTCCCTCCCCATATTGTCTCTTCGCTCAACTTCACTTTCTTCATATGTTAAAATTTCCGCTGTATATTGA
>DASPKH010000185.1:0-3055 GCA_035628175.1 Patescibacteria group bacterium | reverse complement strand
CGTCGTGTTTTTTAAAAACATCCAGGTTATTTCCGGTTATTTGCAATGATAAGATTCACGATAATACCGACAAGTGAAAGGGTCGCAAAAACAGCTGTCGAAATCAGGCTTGCTGTTATACCTTTATTCTGAAGTTCCAGTGATTTGGAGATATCAGGCGGTCGGGGTATGTAAATTTCATCTCCGGCATTAACGACGACACCCGGAGCATCCTCTTCCCACACATTTGTCCTTCCACGGATAATTCGCGCCCGCTCAGGTTCGGCGCCAGTAGCATACCCGCCAGCCTGTTCAATATACCAGGTCATGGATCTTCCAGGTGTAAATTCTATATATCCTGGTTTATTTACCTGACCGAAAATATAGACGCGTTTTGGATTTGTCGGAATGACAATTACGTCGCCGTCTTCAAGCGGAACATTGTCCTTATCTGAATTATTCTGATATGCAGCTACAAAATCGGCTGAAACGATTGGACGGCGGTAATTCATATCCATCAGGTAGCGCACGGTATCTTCAAGTGTAAGATTGCTATATTGGAATTTTTCAAAAAGTGCGAAACGCTCATCAATCTGGAGAGTTTGGTTAGACTCACGGCGCAGGATATAAGCAAGTGGAAGATAAGCATCTTCTTTAAAACCTCCCGCACGGGAAATTACATCTTTCATACGCGTTACATGTGGCTCAATGACGAATGTTCCGGGGTTTTGAACAGCGCCAGAAACAGTTACCACTCCCTGTTTTACATTTGAATGAAAGGAGTTTTCCTCTACAATAATCGCACTGCCTGGCTCCAGTGCAATATCATTTCCTACCAGATTTAGCGCATTATCAACGGCCAGCAGCCTGCGTTCACGGCCAGGCATGGTAAGGTATACACGCGATGGATCGCCGGTTTCGGAAATTCCAAGGCCAAATTTTAAAAGCAGGGAAGCTTTATCGCCATTTTTAAATGCATAGACGCCAGGCCTACGAACACCGCCCGAAATACTGATTGTAGGATATGAACGAGGTTCGAATGGTACATAGATCTCATCACCTTCACGGAGGTGAATATCATAGGCGGCATCACCCATAGCAAGTGCGCGTTCAATATCGATGATCTTAGTTGTTCCGTCATTATGTTTTACGATTGTATTTCGCATTGCATAGGGCAGCGATCTCCCGGTGCTCCCAATTCCTGCGGCTTCATCGTACTGGTTTGAAAATGCCTGCATTTTTCTCATGGCACGGACTTCTTCGAAGTTAGCCTGCCCGCTGCTGCCCTGAAGCTGGTTTGCAAGCTTTATAGCCGTTGATACCTTCATTGAGGCGGGCAACGTGTATGTATTTGGAAAAAGGACATTTCCACGCACGTTCACAATAGCTAAGCGCGGCTGGCGAAGTGTTATATACACCGGCGTATTGGCATTCCGTTGTTTTACTATCTGTATGATGGTATCTTTTGCCTCGGCAAGAGTTTTGCCGATAAGGGAAACCTCACCGATGCGTGGCAGCAATACTGAATTTTCGGGAGTTACTTGCAGCAACTGCTCTACTCCTGCTGAATTAAGCAACTGATATGAAAGGATATCGCCGGGGCCAATCCTATACTGCTGCGGAGAAACTATATTATCTACAGCCATTGCATTACTGTTCATTGCCTGCTGAGAGGCTTTTAAACCCTCAAGAGCATCGCTTTTTAATAGGCTTTCATTGTCGCCCGCTGAAAATCCCTTTGTCTGTCCGTATGTATGGAAAGCGCTGAGGAATACCATCCACAGCGCAATGATTTTTACAGAATGCTTTTTTATAAGAATCATTAGTAGTGCAATATCTGTGTGACAATTATTTCTGTAATTCGTTCGGCAGCACGGCCATCCCATAGTGGCGGTGTTTGCCCTTGCTTGCGTGGTTTTGTTAGCATATCGTCTATTGCTGTTTTCATCGCCTCGGGTGTTGGCTCAATCAGAATGTTCGTACCAACTTCCACTGTCACTGGTCGCTCGGTTGTTTTGCGTACAGTAATACACGGGATCTGCAAGGCCGTGGTTTCTTCCTGGATACCGCCAGAATCAGTCAGAACAAAATCCGCGTTTTTCATAAGAGCAAGGAAATCCAGATAACCCTGAGGCTCAATGAACTTTACATTTTTTAAAAGTTCGTTTAACCCAAAACTGTCAATATTTTTGCGTGTACGCGGATGGATGGGGAAAATGACATCGCGCTTTTCAGATAATTCACCAACGACTTTTAAAATGCTTTTTAGCTGTTCAGGTTCGTCCACATTACTTGGCCTGTGAAGCGTCACCAAAACGTACTTACCTTTTTCAATTTCCGTTTCTTGTAAAATATTCGATCGGTCTGCTTTTTGTAGAGCAAAATGCTGAGAATCAATCATTGTATTCCCGACAAAGTAGGTTTTGTCTTCCGGGAAACCCTGTGTTTTTAAAAATTTCATACCGGACTCTTCCGTCACAAAGCAAAAATCGCAAATAGCATCTGTCGCCAGGCGATTGATCTCTTCCGGCATCGACCGGTCGTTACTTCTCAGTCCTGCCTCTACATGTGCGACCGGAATATGGAGCTTTACGGCTGTCAAAGCGCAGGCAATTGTCGAGTTTACATCGCCAACCACAATCACGAGGTCCGGCTTTACTTCCAGCAGCGCTTTTTCAAACTCCACCATTATACGCGCTGTTTGCTCAGCATGGCTTCCCGAACTTATCCCAAGAAACACAGCCGGCTTTGGCATTTCCAGCTCCTGGAAAAAAGCGTCTGACATTTTTGCGCCGTAATGCTGTCCGGTATGGATGATCAGGTGCTCGACCGTGTCCGAATATTTCTTAAAAGCGCGGTCAATAGGCGCTACTTTCATAAAGTTCGGGCGGGCGCCTACAACGGAAATGACACGTTTCATGTAGTCTTTATTTCTTTTTAAAACTTTTCTTGAAAAATTGTAGTTTTGGTGGTGATGACTTAATAAACAAGGCAAAACACTCACTTGTACTCAGGAAATGACCCCAAAATTACAGAAACTTTCAGGTATAGCAAAACTTACGTTGCTGCTTTTCTT
>DASPKH010000184.1:0-2545 GCA_035628175.1 Patescibacteria group bacterium | reverse complement strand
GCCACGTCAGGATCACACATTCTATCTGCGGATCTATTGAAATTGAATACACGTCATCTTTATACAGCAGATCAGGATCTTCAGAAAAGCAGTCAAACTCCATTAATTCGGAGCTATCCAGAATATGTTCCATACGGATAAGGACGTTTTAGAAAAACGCCAGTGATTAGTGGTGAACTTTTAAATCTAATACTGTGGTAACTTGTAGCAAAAGTAATTACGATTAAATTCCCCTTATTTTTTCTATAATATCGTACCTCTTTTTAAAAACTGAAACATTCATGCATAACTTTTCGTCCTAGGTTTAAACAAGTATTTGTATTCATTCTTTTAAAAGCAGGAACAGTATGAGAAATATTAGGGTGGCCATGATTGTGGCGGCGTTTTTTACAACGCTTTTATGTTCGATGCCGGCATACGCGCAATTCCAGGGAAAAATTAATTACAGCATAAAAACCGATAGCAGCCGGATCGACATGGCGTATTCGGCCAAAGGGGATAATATGCGCTTCGACATTTCCAAAGGAATCGGACCGATCCCAAGTGGCATGTCGGCAATTATTAACAAAGAGGACGGCCAGGCGATGCTCCTGATGAGCAAACAAAAAATGGCGATCATCATGCCGATGGACAGCTTTGAGGAAATGGCTATTGGTGCCGCAAATTCAGAGAAAAAATCTACAAGACAAAAAGGTGATAAGGATATAAATATCGAACGTACAGGCAGAATACAGACTATAGCAGGTCATAGCTGTGAGCAGTGGCTTGTCTCAGGTGGAAAAAGCGACGGCAAAGTAGTTGAGATCTGGATTGCAAAGGGGCTGGGCACATTTGGCATTTTCAATGATCTTTTAAAAAGCCTGCCGGACTGGGGTAAAAAATTGCAGCCTGTTTTCGGTCAAGAGGGAGGAATACCGCTCCTTATTACTCTGAAGGATAAAAAAGGCCGTGAGAATATCCACATTGAAGCGACGAGCATCATAAAAATAGTAGATGATGCGGCATTCCAGGTTCCGGCAGGCTACCAGATTATTGACCAGAGCCGTATAGAATCTGAAATCAATGAAGAATAACGAATAATAAATTTTAAAGGTAAGTTTTTTAAGCGTTCGGGAAAACCCGCACGCTTTTTCATTTTTACACAAAAAAAGGCCGCAAACATGAGCTTGCGGCCTAAACGTACTACTGGTGGTAGCGTTGCAGCATGTGATTATGCTGCGCACGTAACAATGCAATATGCAGATACAGTCGTGGTGAACGAGTTTGCTGCCGGAAAATTTTTGTATGGTGATTATCGGTGTGGTGACAATTGCTACATTATTTCCGTGGTGATAATCTGTTTCTTGTGCATTCCTGTGGTGCTGGGAACGTGGTGAACACTTACCGGCTTAAAAAAATCTGCATTGCAAAGAACGTGTTGTAAGTCATTGGTGATTACTTACAATTCAAAATTACAATAAGAAGAGGAGTTTTAAAAGCCCTAATTTGCAAGCGGTCGTGTTTCTTTTAAAAAGTGGTGCCAAAAGTTAGGGAACGGTAAATATATGGTGTTTTTCGATTTAAGTTTGTAGCGTATGGTTTTTTTCTGCATCCTAAAGTTTTTTTCTAGGATGTACCAATTACCTCCGGGCTTCTTAAAATTACAGATTTCCTATGAAAATAACTGTAATAATACGCTTTTAAAAACGCATTGTGCTGAAAAAATTGACAAAAAAAAGCTATCTTTGAAAAGTGTGGAATAATCACCACATTTTTCGTTTATTAAAGGTATAGTTTTTAAAAGGCCCTGTTTCTTTAAAAGCTACATTATCAGAAAAATATTACTTAAAAATTACGATGAGCAATTACACAGAATTATTTGAAAAGCACAGGAAAACCCTGGAAGAAGCCATAAACGCTAATAAGTCACGTGAGTTTTATGCACACTGGCCGGAAGCGCCAAGCGGGAAGATCTACGGCGAGAATGCCAATGACGACGGGAAAGCAAGTTTTGAAAACCGCTTTGAAAAGAATTTTGAGCTGCCGCATCAAAAAGGCTCTGAGCGATACGAGGGCGAAGAGGAATCCCCTTATGGTTTCACGCTTGGAGTGAAATATCCCATTTTTACAACTGAAACGCTAATTGGAAATGCTCAAACTGCTCTAAAGGGCTGGCGCAAACTAAGTGCGGAAGAGCGCGCCGGAATTCTAATAGAATGCCTTGAGCGTGCGTCAAAACGGTTTTTCGAGATTGGCTATGCTACAATGCATACCACCGGGCAGGGATTTGTGATGAGTTTTCAAGCCTCAGGGCCTCACTCATTCGACCGTGCACTTGAGGCAATTGCTACCGGATATTCCGCGCTTACGAGTTTTAAAAGTGACACGACGTGGGTGAAGCCGATGGGCCGTATGCGTGTTACGCTTGAAAAGAATTTTTATGCGGTGCCGAAAGGGATCGGTGTTGTGATTGGCTGCTCGACATTTCCGATCTGGAATAACGTTCCGGGCATGTTTGCTGATTTAATTACGGGCAATGTGACAATTGCAAAAACGCATTCAAAAG
>DASPKH010000183.1:0-2238 GCA_035628175.1 Patescibacteria group bacterium | reverse complement strand
TTGTAAACTTTTTAAAAAGTTTGGTAATTTTAAAAGGTAAACAGAAATGTTTGCCTTTTTTGTTTTAAAAAAAAATTGCCGCGATGAAACCCCAGTTACAGACTAAACGCCTGATTTTGCACGCCACCAGCACTGATAATTTTGATGTGCTGTACCATATCCTAACTGATGATTATGTGAAAGAATATCTATGCGATGGAGAAACACTGAGTCACAAACAGGTAGAAGCCTTTATTACGCAGAGTGAAGAAACTTTTAAAAACCGCTCATATGGCCTGTGGCTTTTAAAAATGAGGGAAAGCGGCGATATCATTGGCTTTGCAGGGTTGTGGGATTTTTTTGATGAAGTGCAGCCGCAACTTTTGTATGCGCTTTTACCCGAGTTTGCGGGGGAAGGTTTTGCAACAGAAGCCTCACGCGCAATTATTCATTACGCATTTAGAAATCTGGGGTATAGCTATCTACTTGCAAGTTTCGATGTCTCAAATACTAATTCTAAACGAATGGTGGAACGTCTGGGAATGGAGAAAGTGAAAGAAGAGATTATAGACGCGAAACCAATTGCTTTTTACCGGCTTGAAAGATAGCTCTTTTAAACTTAGAAATAAACACTTTTAAAAATGCTCATAGCTCTCAGCGATATTCACCTCGTGGACGAAACCACCGGCAGGCACAACCCTGCATTTGCGTCGTTCGAAAATGTGTTTTTCCCACATATCATGTCGCTGGCGAAAAGTAAGGGCGTTAAGGAAATAAAGCTCCTCCTCCTGGGCGACACATTTGACCTGCTGCGCAGCGAACAGTGGCTCTATGATGATCTGGCCGACAGGCCATGGGGCGAGAATGGTTTGGCTGATATAATGCAGCCGCGCATTGGAAGCCGGACAGAAGAGCGCGCTTTAAAAATCCTCGGGCAATTGCCTGAGGGCGATTTTAAAACCGATGAGCAACCACCCTCCATTCTTTTTAAAAACTGGAAAATCCTGGAATTCTTTCGCACGTTTAAGGCGCGGGTTTACGCGGAATTACATAATGATATTCCCGTGGAGATAATCTTTGTGCCGGGAAATCACGACCGTCTGGTGAATGTGTACAGCAAAGTACGGGACGAAGTTGCGAGAATTCTCAATATTGAATTCAACCCTGAGAATGTGGAAGTGCGCGAGAGCGGCGAGTGGTGGTTTCGCACGTTTTATATGAATGAAGCATACGGCGTTTTTGCGCGGCATGGGCAGCAGTTTGATATGTGGAATTATGGCGGCGGTACGGACTTCTCGCGCGAGGGCGCTATACAGGTGCCGATCGGCGATGTGCTCGGCTGCGAATTTGCCACGCGGCTAGCCTATGTTTTAAAAGGGATGCAGGTAGACAATCCTTTCTTAAAAGATGAGTTGATTGAAACCATGAAAGACCTAGGGCTGGTGCGTCCGTTCACGCTCGGCATGGAGTGGCTCTACCAGCGTATTAAAAATGAAGAGGTTGCGGAAACGCGTGATGTCTTGAACCGAATTTTCAACGTGGTATTGAGTGATCTTTTGAAAATACAGTTTGTGCGGCGGTGGCATACGCCGAATACACGGCTGGACAACGTGGTGCGCGGGCTCTCGCGGCGCTGGCTGCGGTGGATCCCTGAGCAGCTTTTAAAACGCCTTGACTCAGAAGATATTCTCCCCTTTTTCGCCAATATTGGTGCGCATCCGGCTGACCCCGACCGCGACAAACACCTGCTCGCCGCCTACAATGAGCGCATCTGGCGGGAAAATCCGCGTATTCATTTTATCGTGTACGGCCACACGCATTACCCGGCGCAGCGCGCTCTCGACGGCGAAGGCGGCCGCGAGGTTTTTTATCTCAATACGGGTTCGTGGCGCGAGAATATTTTTAAAACGCTGGGCATTGACGCCGAACACGATTTCATCAAGCTTAAGGCGCTCACCTACACGATTTTTTATCGCGGCGACGAGGACCTGGAAGACAAAACGCCGGGCACGCCAAGCTTTGAAGTGTGGACGGGGACGAAGAAGAAGTTTTAAAAGGTTATTTTTTCTTTTGAATTTCAGTTAGATTTTCAATATTCTTCGATTCTACTTAAAAAATGCTCTTGAGTAAATTCAATAGTTTTTTTAGAAGAGAGATATTTCAAACTTATGATATAATTTTCATTGTAACTGTTGTTTTCAAGGTCTTGATAAGTTAATGTAACTTTGAAATCTGGAACATTGTCAATTTTAAAATATT
>DASPKH010000182.1:0-5711 GCA_035628175.1 Patescibacteria group bacterium | reverse complement strand
CGGGAAGGCAATTGGGTATGTGTTGCTTGATATTTTACTGACATTGTGTATCATCATTGGTATCATGCTTCCTGTACAAACGGTCTTTCAAATGAATGCTGGGATAGAACTGCCGTTGCCCGTTTTGCTGACGAAGGTTGGTAGCTTTTGTCTGCTGGCATTATTTGCATTATTCTTTAAGATCCAATTGCTTAAAAATATTTATACAGACACTAAAGCTGACTGGCTAAAGATGATTACACTAATGCCGGAAACTTTTTAAAAGATTTTTAAACTGTAAATCAATTCCATAAATATATATATTGTTATTGCTGAAGAAATCCCTTTTATAGACTAAAATGATCTAGGTACAACCATTGGCTATGGATTAGGGATAAAGCCAGTAAAGACCATTTAAATTGTAAAAAAATTTAAGAACGTAATGGAAAATACTTCTCAATCTTTAGTGTCGCTCCAATTCCTTGGTGCAGCAGGGACAGTTACCGGTTCGAAGCACCTTTTGAAAACCCCGGACATGAATATCCTTGTGGACTGCGGCATGTTCCAAGGTTTGAAAAACCTTCGCGAAAAAAACTGGCAACTGTTCCCGTTTCCTGTTGAAAATATTAAGGTCATCCTTATTACCCATGCGCATCTTGACCATACTGGTTATCTTCCGGCGCTTGTGCGGCAAGGCTTTCGCGGAAGAATCATCATGACGCCACCGACAAAATCCATCGCAGAGCTTATCTTGCTTGATTGCGCTAGTTTGCAGGAAGAAGATGCAGCTTATGCCAATAAGCGTGGTTTTTCAAAACATAACCCGGCGCTTCCGCTCTATACAGAGGATGATGTTGTAAAAACGTTGAAGCTTTTTGAAAGCCAGGTTGAAGATGCATAGCATTATCTTTCTGACAATATCTGCTTTCGTTTTAAACGCAATGGACACATTCTCGGGGCATCCTTCATTGAAATGGACTGCTTCGGTAAGCGTTTTGTTTTTTCCGGTGACATTGGTCGCGAACAGTCACCAACGCTTCCGCCGCCGGACAGGCCTATTAAAGCAGATTTCCTTGTGATGGAATCCACTTACGGGGATCGCCTGCACCCTCAGATGTCCGCTGCCGAACAGCTCGCCTCACTCGTGAATAAAGCGCTGAGTTTTGGTGGTAGCATTCTCATTCCAAGCTTTGCCATCGGACGCGCGCAAGACCTTATGTCACTCTTAACCGAACTTGAGAACCATCACAAAATACCCAATGTGCCAGTATATCTCGACACGCCAATGGGGCGTGACGCGACCGATATATTCCTCCGTAACCCACACTGGCACAAACTGGATCAAAACAAGACAAAGGCTATTTTAAAAAATGTGCGTATGGTGCAGAAAATGCAGGAAACGACAGAAGTGATACGCGACCGCACGTCTAAAATCATTATCGCAGCAAGTGGGATGCTCACTGGAGGACGCGTATTACATTACCTCGCGCACTTTTTAAAAGACACAAGAAATACCATTTTGCTTGCTGGATTCCAGGCAGCAGGTACACGCGGCCGTTCGCTTCTTGACGGCGCTCAGGAAATCAAAATGCACGGCTCATACCACAAAGTACACTGTAGTATTTGCGAGCTTACGACGCTGTCAGGACATGCCGATCAGGCAGAACTGGTTCGATGGGTAGGAGATATTAAAAACACTCCAGAGCAGGTTTTTCTCGTCCATGGTGAACCCAATGCACTGAATACTCTGCGCGTCAGACTTCATGATGTGTATGGGTGGAATATAAAGGTACCGAATCTTGGCCAGGAAGAGATTTTATTCTGAAATACATCAATGTAATTTGTTTAACAAAATTAAAGCTAAAGTTTTTTAGTATATGCTCGTTCACTCCTATGATATAACACAATTATTCAATCGCTTCAGTTACTCATTATATTGTTATCTTGCAAAACAACTTTTACAATAGCAATACAGTAAAAAACCAATAATGGTATTTTAATTGTATTTAACTTCTATTATTTCCATATCTAGCCAATGAAAAACCCCTTCTTTTAACTTCCAGGAAACTGAGGATTTTGCGGGAATGCGAATACCTTCAAATGTCTTATAACTGTCTTGATGTGCTTCTACATGCCATTCCTCTAACGTTGCTCCGGACTTACGTTCATAATATCGTTTGGCATCAAAGCTTTTAAAATCACCTTTTGCGGTAAATGTGTAAATTCCAGAGGCCGTGACACCTGCATAACTCATAGTAGCTTTCGCCTGGTTACTCCCAAGTTCTTCCCATATAAAGTAATCTTGTAAAGCCGCACTCGGCAACCATATCATTTCTGCCATAAATCGTAGTAGTGTTCCCTGATCTATTTCAGCACCTTTTGAATCTACAACAGGGAAAATTGAATATGCTTTTATGAGCATATGACCATGGCCTCCTTGATATAAATCTCTCCCTTTAAAGTTCATTAAACTGCTACCAACATCCGCTGACCAAAAAAAGCCTGGCTTTTTTACTGTAAAGTACTGTTCTGCTGTAAAAGGCATCCAGTCTCCATAAAGATCTGTTTTCATCTTTCCCTGCTGAGAAATATGAGCTATTTGTATTGCATTTTTACCAATTAGATTTGATCGTAGCAGCCATCTTTGAACAGCTAATGGTAAATGTGTAATATCATTAAATCCAACAATCTGATATTCTCTTTTTTCGCTTGGGAGAAATGCTTGTAGTTCAGCTGAAGTTGTTGTAGTAAAACTCCATTGCCCATAACTAACAATTGCGGCTACGAGTATTACGATGTTGGCAATGGTACCGTATTTTGCATCATTCCACGTAATTAGGATGAGAACCTGAGAAAGAACTATTGAAGTAATTGCAGATATCCACCATGTATTACTTTTTAAATACAGGCCTAAAGCTGAGACAACAAAAAGCAATACACATAGTAGCCATAGAAATCCTAGTGGTCTTGTAACATTTTGTGTCAATGCCCCAATGTGCTCTATATCAAATGCCTTTACGAATCCTAATAAATGGATTAACCCATGAACCACTAATACGAAGATTACAAGTACACGTACCATGATTGCACCTAAATTTTAGCACTAGACAAACTCGAAGTTTTATACTAGATACTTACCTATGATTAGTTAATAAACCCTTTGAAGCTAAAGTTTACAGAATTAACCTTTTGATCTTTAAATAAAAAAGCCGCTTGTGAAGCGACTTTAATTAGTTTTTCTGCATTTTTAGATTAAAATTAACTGCAATGGTCTCATCTATTTTTATCATTCCGCCAAATCTCTTTGGTGGTACGAGATTGAAATCAGAAAAGACAAGGTTTACTTTGCCTGTAAGCGAAAAGTCTTTGCTGACACTATGCTTTGCTTGGAAAGGTATCATATAGACTTTTTCGCTATTCATGATGGTAATTTTTACCTTTCCAGAAACCTTTCCGTGAATCGATTCAGGGTTTTCCAGCTCGAGCATTTCGACAAAAATGTTATTATACTCTTTCGCTTTTAAAAGCTCCTGAAAGTCTTTGTCAATAAGGAAGTTATTGCATTCAAATTCTTTCACCGGAAGCACCAGCCTGTTTCGCCTGAATTGAAGATTATCGTTTGTCTGCGTGTAGATCAGCGGCTCCTGGCTGTAAACTTTTTCAAGGCTGCATGAGTAGCTGCCGATGTTGGTCGAACCCTGGATGGTGATTTGGCTTTCGCTTCTCACCACCCAGCGTTCTTCCGTTGTCATTGGACTCATGAAACCTGCCAGTCCGATCAGTATTATGCTCAGCAAGTTCATTGTAGTCTCCGGTTAATTAGGAGTAATTCTTTAAAAACTGTTTTTAAAAACCTTAGAAGTTTACTGCGCCAGAGATCATAAATCCTTTGAATTCACCACCATTTAGGATATGCGCGCCGGGGAAGTCGTTATATTTCTGCTGCACGTATTCTACTTTTGCAAGAATATTGTCAGTTACGAACCAGCCTGCGCTTCCCACAATACGGTTGATGCTTACTTTTGTGAGTGCCTGTGCTGCAGTTGCCCTTGCTAGTTCACCGCCCACTATGTTGTAGCGTCCTGCTACGAAGAAGTTTTCAGTAGCTCCAAAGCGGAATATAGCGTCTGCTCCGATCTGAGTCCAAGTCCGCTCCTCACCTGCAAGGTCTGTAGCTGAACGCCCTGTAGCCTGCTCGAAGTTACCGAAAAGCTCAAGGCCATGGAATTTTACAAAAGGATTCACGACAAAAGCTGTCACTTTTTCACGGAAGCCAGGGTTGAAGCGGCCTGATGTAAAGTTCGCTGTAGTTGATGTCGTTGGTAATCCATTTTCCATTACCCAGAAGTAGTTAGAACCTGTGCGGTCACCTGCATACAACGTATTTGCCATGGAGCCGTCAGTAGTGTACATTGAGCCAGTAAGGCGAAGGCGAAGGTTATCCATTACTTCACTGTCATAGCCGAGTTTGGCCAGGAGTGCAGGATTGCGTTTGCCCGGGTTAGTTACATCACCTTTGATCTCGCCGCCGGTCGCGCCTACCATCGCAAGGACCCCGCTGTGCTGGAAGTACACTTCCGAACCGATCTCGGTAGTAAACGCATCCATGATGTAGTTTTCCATGAATGGGTTAAAGAGCGTATTACCACCATCTGAGCGACGGAAATGAGCATCACCGTAGTTAATCTCCATGTGTCCTACTTTGATAGTAGTGTACTTCATAATGTTATCTACTACCGGAAGTCCTAGCATTGTTAGTTTATCCACCTGGATAAATCCACCTTTTACCCACGCTTCGTTGTGATGGCGTGACGATAGATATGTCACTAGATTCAGTCTGATACCATCAGCAAGTTGCACGTCAAAGTTCAAGTTTGCCGAAGCATTATTAAAGCCCCATCCTAATTCCTTTAGTCTTTTTGCCGCGGCAGTATCATTCGTTGTATTAGAGTGCTCCAGTGCCTGGAACTGCTGGGTGAATGCGCCGCCAATTTTAATATCAAGGCCATTAAAAGGCGACACATCTTTTTTGGTTGTTTCGAACCTGTTAATAGCTTGTTTGCTGTTAGGATTGAAAAACTGCATATCTTCAGTTCTTTCCTGTGCGAATGCGGAAGCTGTCATGCCGAGAGCTAAGGCCGCGATTGCTAAAGTTTTCATTGTTTTATACCTTTTAAAATATGTAGAGAAATATTTGTTATCGTTGTATGAAATTGCTTATAAAGTCGCCGAGTTTTTAAAAGTTACGTTAAAAGCTACTGTGACCTCATCGCCAGTTTTGATCGTGCCAAACATAGCCGTTGGAGGATCTACTTTAAAATCTGTCAGCTTAAATGTTGTTTTACCATCAAACTGGAATTTATCATCGCCTGCTTTGCCTGTTCCTGTAAATGTGACTGCCCGCTTTACCCCTGCTATTATCAGATCTCCGGTTGCTGTATATGTGATTGCAGTGCCATTTTGCTTGATGTATTTCATTTCACGAAGCGTAAAGCTGATAGTCGGAAAATCCCCCGTTTTTAAAGCATCATAGGCTTTATCATCCATTCCACTTTTGCCGCTTTTTAACGTTTCAGCTTTTAAAGAGACCTGCAGATTTGTAATTCCCTGCAGCTGGTCACCTGCCATAGTGAATGTTGCCTTGCCGTTTCCGCTTGTGGACTTCATCGTCCAGTCGTGAAGCGTGGATGTACCTGATACTTTTAGCTCTGAGCCAGCTGATAAAGTATACA
>DASPKH010000181.1:0-2973 GCA_035628175.1 Patescibacteria group bacterium | reverse complement strand
GACGACTGTATGTTTCGCATTTGGGCAAAATCTCAACCGTGGATGCGAGCGGCACCGTGACGGATATTGTTACTGATCTGCCAAGCTCGGGTGACCATCAGAATAACCAGATGACCATTGGCCCTGATGGCAAAATTTACTTTGGGCAAGGAGCCGCGACAAATGCGGGAATCGTGGGACTGGATAACGCGTACCCGTTTGTCTGGCTTATGCTCTGGCCGGACGTGCACGACGTTCCGCCAAAGGATATTGAGCTGGAAGGCGAAACATTCCTCACGCCGCAGCCGAATAACGTACTGGCGCGGCAGGGACGGCTTCTGAGCTGGTGGAGCAATTTCACATACGCCGTGGCAAGTCTTTTTGCCCGCGACAAGGAGGCCTCAATGCTTGTGCGCACGGGGGCGTTCCAGCAGTTTGGCGAAAGCGGCGCAGACAGGATCAAAGGGCAGGTGAAAGGAAATAGCGCCATTCTGCGCATGAATCCGGACGGCTCGGGGCTGGAAGTCTATGCCTGGGGGATCCGCAACCCCTTCGGCGTGATGTGGAGCCCTGACGGACAGCTTTTCGTAACAAATAATGGTTACGACGAACGCGGTAGCCGCCCGATAGCCAATGCCAAAGACGATATTCTGCTTATCAGGCAAAACGGCTGGTATGGTTTCCCGGATTTTGTCAATGGACTCCCAGTGACGGACCCGCAATTCCGCTCTGTACGCGGTCCCTCTCCTGATTTCCTGCTGGAAAATCATCCACCGCTCGAGCAGCCGTGGCTCACCCGCCCGAAACATGCAGGCGTTACAAAGCTTGATTTCAGCCCAAATTCACTATTTGGTGCAGCAGGACAAATGTATGTAGCAGAAGTAGGTTCGGAAGCGCCGATCACGGGTGAGGACACGACGAAAGCAGGTTATATTGTTGTACGAATAGACCCGGCAACAAAACGCGCGGAAACATTCTTTGCTAACCGCGAACCCGGCCCGGAAGGTCTGGAATACGTTACAACACGCGGCCCGCGCCACCCTGTTGAAGTAAAATTCTCGCCTGATGGTAATGCGCTGTACGTTACAGACATTGGTGTTATTCACGGCGGTTTGGCAGGCCCGGGGCCATTTCCAATGCCAATTCCGGGTTCAGGCGTGATCTGGAGAATAACGCGGGAGGGAACTAGCGCTACTCCACCGGCAAACCTGTCGCCGCAGCCGCCACGCAGTACTCCGGCAGCCGGACGATAGTTTTAAAAACTTTTTTAAAACAGCTTTTTAAAATAGTACTTTTTAAAAAGCTGTTTTATTTTTGCGCAGCCAGAACATATTCGCAATAAGCGCGATGAGCAGCAGCACCAATCCAAAAAACTCCCTTGTTTCCTCAATCCAGGGCTTTGTAGCCTTCATGCTCTGCGCTATATTTTCCGCACCATGGTCAAACATCCACGACCACACGCCTGTACTACTGAAAAAGAGATATACCGCATAGCCGCCATACACGATAAATCCCAAATGATACATGAGCGGAATGTACCTGCGCCTCAGCGCCTCAAAGCACATATATGCGCCATAGAGGTACAGTGGCACCCACACATACGGGTCAGGATCATTGTACTGCACAGCCGCCGAGAGAATAAAAAGCACGATGAAAAAGACGTTGAGAACTTTCATATTTACCTGTTTTGCTGGGAAGCATTATTACTTTTAAAACCAGTAGCTTTAAAGCGAAAACTACATGAGAAATGAGCTTTTTAAAGTAATATTTTAAAAACTTGTGTGAAATGTATCAATAAAGCACATTTTCTGCATTATCAGCTGGAAAGCCAGATAGTGTCTGATGTGTTACTTCTTCTGTTGCCGTATCAAAAATCAAAAGCCCTTCGCTTTTGTCATCCAGCTGGCCGACTAATTCTCCGGCGCTATTCCAGACTGATGATGTACCGACGCTGTAAAAATTATCACATGGGCCGATAGAATTTATCATCACTACTGGTTTTAAAAACCTTCGTGCAACTTCAGGATAATGCCTCTGAGCTTTTTCAACTCCATTGGCCGATTTGGCTACACTCGCTACATAGACATCAGCGCCATTTTTAAAAGCATTTTCTGCATGTGCAGGCAGTAGCGATTCATAGCAAATTGCAGGTGTAACTGTCATATTGCTAATTTTTAAAAAGGCTTGCTTATTTCCGGGTATGAAAAATGGCAATTCATCTTCATGCAAAAACTGCTTTGAGTACGTTTGGCGTGGTGCATCTTTTTGAAAAATGATCATACTTATTAAAATACCGCTATCACTTCTCGTCGGCATTCCTACGGCAATTGTAATCCGGCAAGTATCGCTCAACTGCTGAAATTCATTAAAGCTGACATCCTCCCCGGTACTAGCTAGCTCATGAGCTAATGCGGGTTCGTAGTTAGTAAGCGAAAGCTCAGGAAAAAATATAGCATCAGCGCCGTGCGAAACAGCAAGATCTATACACTTCTTGTGAAGCCCGATATTCTGCTGTATATCGCCTTTAAAAGGCCGTATTTGTGCTGCTGCGATTTTCATACTACTGATCTTTAAAAGTTTTCGGTATTGCAGGATCGGTAATAATAATATAATCACCAAACTTTTTAAAAAAATCCCAATTCACATTTGGGAATGATGGGTCACTTGCTGTTGAGATCACAAGCGATTGTACATGCGGTGCATATTTTTTCAACTGCGTCACGATGCCAAAATGCTCATCACTGTGGAATTTCCCGTTCAGGTGCAGAACTTTCCTTTTTGGTTTCAGCCGGTCATATTCGGCAATGGAATACGCCATCGTCGCATCCCACAGCGACTGCGCCGTGATAAGGTCGAAACCATGCATGGCAGCCGGCATGTGCTGCGCAGAGTCACCCTGCATCATGGCTGCAAGCTTTGCGCGGTAGCCGCCGGAAGCGGTATCGTAGGGCAGGGGCGCGAAAAATCTCTGCACGCTTGGGTGAAGTTTTAAAA
>DASPKH010000180.1:0-5650 GCA_035628175.1 Patescibacteria group bacterium | reverse complement strand
CAATAAATTTAATGGAAATGACAGGGCCAACCATTATCATGTATATTGTCTTCATGTGGATAGGCGGTTCTCCGGGTTCGACCGCCGGCGGTATTAAAACCACCACATTCGCTGTAGCAGTTTTAAATGCACTGAGTATCGCACAGGGAAAAGGCCGACTGGAGATTTTTAAACGAGAGCTGGCGGATGAATCAGTGAAAAGGGCGTTTACAGTGATCACACTATCGCTGATTATCCTTGCTTCGGCAATTTTCCTGATAATTTATTTTGAACCGCAGACAGCATTTTATAGAATCGTTTTTGAGTGTTTTTCGGCATTTGGTACGGTGGGGCTTAGTTTAAATCTTACCAGTGAGCTAAGTATACCAAGCAAGATTGTCCTCATGCTTACTATGTTTGCTGGGCGTGTGGGTGCACTTACGATTATAATGGCTTTTATGCGAAAAATACATTCGCTCAATTACCGCTACCCGACGGAAAATATCTTTATCAACTAATCTTTTAAAAAGAATACACAGGAATACTCCAACACTCCGAATTTAATAATGATTTTTTTACACTCTTATGAAATATATTGTCATCGGCCTTGGAAATTTCGGATCCACGCTCTCCATCCGCCTTACCGAAATGGGAAGCGAAGTAATTGGTGTAGATAACAGCATGGCGAAAGTAGACAGCATAAAAGACAGGGTAACACACGCCATCTGTCTTGACTGTACAGAGCAAGCCGCAATCAATACACTTCCGCTCCATGATACGGATATAGTGATTGTCGGTATTGGAGAGGATTTTGGCGCATCGGTAATGGCGACCGCACTTTTAAAGCAGCATGGCGTAAAACGTCTCATCAGTCGTGCCATTTCGCCGCTGCATCAGACCGTACTCGAGGCAATCGGCGTGGAAACAATTGTTCTGCCGGAGCAGGAATCCGCTGAGCGCCTTGCTAAGCAGCTTGAAATGAAAGGCGTTATTAATTCATTTAATCTCTCGGAAGATTATCACATCATCGAAGCTGCCGTGCCAGACAGATATGTTGGGAAAACTATCGAAGAAGCGGATTTTCGCGGTAAATATAAGCTCAATATTTTGACTATTAAAAAAATGAAATCTACCAAAAATATTTTTGGTTTTGACCGTGAGCGCGCCACAGTGGTAGATATCGTAACGCCACAAACAGTTTTTGAAAAGGGCGATATCATCGTGGTTTTTGGCAAGATCACCGACATCGACCGATTGTTGGGACTGGAATAGTTTTTATGAAAGAGCTATGACAAAAAGGCGCAGGAGATCCTGCGCCTAAAGAATAACTACTTCTCGTCTCCTTTCCTTTTTACTGTTAGCACCGGACACTTTGCTTTTCGTAATACCCGCTCAGCAATACTTCCCAGCATAAGGTGCTGCCAACCGCTGCGACCGTGAGTTGCAATGCAGATTAAATCGATATCGTTAGCCTCTGAAAAACTCACAATTTCATCCGCTGGATTTCCGCCGTAGACTGTTCTCAGATTGGCCTTCATTCCCGCAGCCAAAAGTGGCTCAATAATCTTTTTTAATTGGCTATCCGATAATTCAAACATGTACTCTCGGTTTGTTACAAGATCTGTCTGCATTTCCCGTATGTCTCCCGGATATACCGCTGGCTCCACCGAATGAATAACAAATATCTCTGATCCGTGCATACGCGCAATATCTTTTGCATATTCAAGTGCTATGGCCGCAGGTGCGGAGAAGTCGGTTGGTACAAGAATTTTTTTTGGTGTAAACATACATTCCCCTTTTTAAAAATTATCTTTAAAAATCACCATCAAGTGCTCATCCCAGTATTTTCCATCTTTTTTTAAAGCCCTGCCTTCTGTCCCATATTTCTTAAAACCAAAACTTTCGTAAAGGCAGCATGCCGCTTCATTTTCATCCACGACACTCAAAAGTATCTGCTCGATCTCCTCAATTTTAAAAGCCCTTTCAACCGAGCTTTCTAAAAGCTGTCTACCAATCCCATATCCACGTGCATCGGGCTGCACAAACATACCCCAAATCGTACCCTTATGCTTTATTTTTAAACGCACTTCCTGTAAGAATCCGCACAGGCCAACAAGTCTACCAGCCTTAAAAGCGCCCATCACGAAATATCCGCTATTGGGCAAGCTTTTCAAAAAGCGCTCTTCGCTCCCGCTATTTTCCTCTTCCATCGTCGAGCCGAATGCCTCAGGATTTGTGCGTAATGCTTCACGGCGGAGTGCCCCGAATTGTAATGCATCGTCTGCCGTCAGCTCACGAATTTCGATTTCCGGATTTTGCATTTTTTAACGTTAGATTTTAATTGTCACTGTCGCACAAATGGGAATTTAAGGCAATAGAAAGATGCGATAGTGTGACGCATGGATTCTCGCCTGCATGGAAAGAACAGTTTTGGCGAATTTTAAAAACCAGTTTTAAAAGAAATTATGCATTAATAAATTTCCGCATCTCCTCTATCCACGCTGGAGTCTTCCCCTCGTTCTCTTTTAAAAACTCAATATATTTTGCTGCAAAATCGAACTTATTATTGTCTTTATCAAAAAAACTTTTTAAAACAGCAACATCACTCGGTCGTAAATCCAAGACTTCCAGCGAATTCTTTGCCTTTTCATTTGGCGGATTTTCTTTTAAAAGTTCCTCTAGTTCCGCATCGTCAAACTGCAAAAGCGTTTTAAAAAAAGCTTCCGGCTCAAGGCAATCCTCAATCTCCGTCGGAGGTGTTTTCACCGGATGGTCTATCGGCACGAGCAGCGTTCCCTTCTGCGGGTCGTTGAGAAGCCGTTTGAATTCTAGCCCTTTTACCGGCGGCATACCGAGCTCTTTCGCTGTCTCGTCTGTATCAATCAAGCAAAAAACCTTACCGTGAAGCCCCACGTCTTTTTCGCGCATTGGGATATGGAGATATTCGTAGATTTTCTTCACTTCTTCCGCGCCGCCAACCGACAAAATCCGCAGATTTTTCTCTTCGATTTCTTTTGAAAAATAGTATTCAAAATAGATTTTTTCGGAGGCGCCTTCGCAGATAAGCCAGTTGTAGCAGTTCACACCGCGCACCGACGACAAGATCGCTTGCACGAGATCATTGTAGCTTTTCAGACTGATGTCATACGGCAGCTTTCCTTTTAAAACTTCGCGGTCTTGCTTGATTTTTTCGCGGTATGCATAGAGGTCAAACGACGTGACTTCCACATGGCCGTCTTCCTGCAGGACAAGTGAATGCGCCGCGCCCTCACTCACTATCGGTAGAAAACCAAACCAATGCGTTGTTGTCAGGATCTGGTGCCCCGCCTGCGCCAGTTCGCGAAGCCGCTCAAACTGATGAAAACACGCGGCAATATGCAGCGATGCTTCGGGTTCGTCAATAGCGATAATAGCGAGCTTGTCAGGATTGTTATCGGTTTTTAAAAACGAATGCATCACATCAATGAGCGCGCGCCGCTTTTCACCCGAGCTGAGCGAATCAACGGGAATTTCCATCCCACCAACTTTTTTATGCAACACCTTCACCGAAAAATATGCCTCGATAATCTTCTTCACCAGGTCGCTCATGCGTAGTGAATCGTGACGCGTGCCCTTGTACATGTACGTGCCGAGCATAAAGTGGATTCCCTCCACAAACATATCCAACCGGTCGTTGATCTCGCCCAAAACCTCTGGCCCGATTGCGTTAATAATCGCCTGCCGGATGTCGCTACCGGTGAGCTCCTGCATGGCGCTTGTTTCCAGCTTCGTGTAGCTCGCCACGTCAGTTTCAACAGGAATGTAAAGATAGGAATATAGCTCTAAAATATTCTCTGAAAATCCTTTGAAAACTGCCTGAAAATCGTCTTCTTCAGCATGTTGGGCATGCGAATTTTTCACAGCCGGCTCATCATTTTTTAAAGAATTTACAAACATTTCGCGTAGCTCACGCTCCTGGTGAAACGGCCCGAAATTTATATGGCGAATTGCATCGTACCGCTTGCCAATCACAAAAAAGTAGTATTCCTCCGGTGGAAACTTCGCTTTCAAAGTTTCGCGATGTTCGATAAATTTCTGCACATCACGGTGAGGATTTTGGGGCGAGAAACTCCAGAAAAAAGAGCTCAGCTTTTCGGTAAGCACTTGGTAATTTTCATCTTTCAAAAACGATTTTTTAATCAGGAAAACGGGTGCAATAAACGACGCGTCCTGTCCAGACAGCTTTCCCTCGATGCGCGCCTGCCGGTTGACATTCCATTCCCTGGTTTCTTTTTCATTAAAAAACCTGTCAAGCGCTTCGATTATCGTACTCTTGCCAACGCCATTTTCGCCGATATACCCGGCAAAATTTTCGCCGAATGAAACGGGAATGTACGTGGATTTTCGATAAATTTTATATTCCTGTATAAAGGCGGCTACTATCATGAATTGGGGTTCTTTAAAAAAAACGGAATGTGATTTGGCAGGAAAACGACGCGGGAGGAAAGTCTGTTCCTTTTGGAGAAGTTTTGTGAGTTGGGATGTTTTGTAATTGCGTCCAGTTTTTTAAAGTTCCCCGGTAGGCACTTAGTTTTAAACAACTTGTACACTATGTGGGGATAAGTTTTTAAACTTTGCTTTAAAACCGTCATTCTGAAGCCCAGTAAAGAATCTTAAACAAAATTTGTCGCGATAGTGTGACGCCTCCAGCATGTTCGCGATTCTTTGCTGCGATTCAAAATGACGGCTTAAAAAACTCCTCACTCGCCAGCGGCCTTACTATCGCCGCGCGGGTCTGCCCCACCTTCCAATTTTCCATCAGGCAAAACGAGGATTCCTTCCACGCTTCCTATACGTGAGCGTGTTGCAATTTTGTGACCTTTTTCTTCCAGTTCTTTTAAAACATCCGGCTCGAGCGCGCCTTCCTCGATAGTAATCTGGTCAGGCAGCCACTGGTGATGAAACCTCTTTGCGGCAACAGCTTCCTGCATTGTCATATCATGCTCGATGACATTTAAAATTGTTTGAAAAACGGAGGTAATAATTGTTGCGCCACCGGGCGTGCCCACGACCATGTAAAGCTTGCCCCATTTTTCAACGATGGTCGGCGTCATGCTGCTGAGCATACGCTTGTGCGGCTCCACCTGGTTTGCAACGCCGCCGACAAGCCCGAAGATATTTGGCGTACCGGGCCTTGCGGAAAAGTCGTCCATTTCGTTATTTAAAAGAAATCCCGCACCTTCCACCATCACTTTTGAGCCGTAATTGTCGTTAATTGTCGTAGTAATAGAAGCAGCATTTCCCCACCGGTCTACAATGGAGAAATGTGTTGTTTCCTCGCTTTCCGCTTTTTTAAAAACTCCCGCTTTAATCCTTTCTGACGGTGTTGCAGCCCCGGTTTGAAAAGAACGCATCCGGTTTTTTAAATACTCTTTATCGAGCAGATTTTGCTGCGGCACGTTATAATAATCCGGGTCGCCAAGGTGCGTTGCGCGGTCGGCATACACGCGCCGCTCGGCTTCAGCCATAAGGTGAACAGCGGATGCACTATTCCAGCCGTAGCCCTTGATATTATACGGCTCCACCATTTTTAATAGCTGCACGAGCGCAATTCCACCACTCGATGGCGGTGGCATGGAGATAATCGTATAATTTTTGTACTGCCCTTTGATGGGTTCGCGCCAGACGGAAT
>DASPKH010000179.1:0-5899 GCA_035628175.1 Patescibacteria group bacterium | reverse complement strand
GTCTTTTTAAAAGTACTCTGCGCAGTTTGCACTGACGGCTCGGTGATAGCCGGTTGTGCTGCCTTTAAAGTGCCGACCGGGCGTGGCGAAGAGATATTATATGTTTTAGCAACCGCTGAATATGCTGGTATCCCTGGAATTTTCATGTCTTGTTTATGATAAAATTGCGTTTGGTGAGGGTAATGATTTGGTATGAAATCGTTTTTTTAAATTGATCCTGCTGTCCTTAGATTTCCATAGAATCTCTCGCCATATTTTTTGCTGCGGAAACCACTGATGTATTCGCTTCAAAAGAACGCTGTGCTGCGATCATTTCCACCATTTCCGTTACCACGTTGATATTCGGCAGGTGGACGTAGCCGTCCTCGTCGGCATCAGGGTGCGAAGGGTCATGCACAAGGCGCTCGCCGGTATTGTCATTCTGCACTGTGGCTGACAGTATCCGTTTTGAACGTCCGTCCCCGCCCGGCTCCTGGATATTGCCGCCATGGCCGGCGCTTGTACCAGCAAGAGTGATCTGCTTTTGGAACGCCTGCTCAAATGTATTGCGGTTTTTACCATTCACAACGACGACTTCACGCTGGTACGGCTTGCCATTTTCCGTTTTACTTGTATTGGCATTGGCAATATTATTCGCCACAGCGCTTAGTCTTTGGCGCTGTACGTTAAGCGCCTGTGCGCTCATATCAAACGTAGAAAAGATAGTATCGGCCATGGTAATAGTGTTGAGTTTTAAATTTCAATTTTTTTAAAGGGATAATAGTTACGCATGTCCTTTTATGGCTGTCTGTATCCCCTGAAAATATCTATTGGTAAGGCGTGAAGCAAGACGAAACTTTATCTGATTTTGAGCCAGTTCACTCATCTCGCGGTCTACACTTACATGTGATTCACCAGAGGCAAACCGCTCGGGTGCAGGAATAGACTGGTCTTCTTTTTCTGCCTGAATGTCGCCCGAGGCCCCATTTCCAATCGGGATATGCCTATCAGATGTTGTCGTGGATCGAACGCCCGTGATACTCATTTTCGCCTGCTGGAACTGCTCCTCAAACCTAACGCGCTCAGGCTTATAGTCCGGGGTGCCCGAATTAGCAATATTATTGGCTGTTGTGGTTTGACGCATTGAATATGCATCGAGTGCTCTGTTTAAAAGCGGCAACCTGTTTTTAAAAAGTAGATCTCTAATCATTTGAAAACCTGAGACTAAAAAAATTCTATCATGTATTTTAGAATCTCCCTTCCAAGTACTATGCCATTTTTCCAGTAACAGGAACAAAATCCGATTTATCATGGTAAACGGTTGTTTTTTAAAAGGATACGGTTCCAAAACTACTATTCGCCGAAGGTACTGTTTCCCACAAGTTTCCCACACTCTTAAAAGTAGCCATAGTCAATTGGTGAATACTCAATTCATGGCCAATAATCACCATCTTTATAAAGCTGCGGCTTTAGTCATTCACAGTACAAAAAAGATTATTTTTAAAATCGTTTTATCTATTCAATCAAAATCCGTAACTTTGTAGTTCTTAAATTTTTCCACTTGCAATAAACACTTGCATTTTACTTCTACGCGGAAATTATTTTTAAAAAGTATATTTTGTAACATCTATAATATATTTAAGGTACACCGATGAAACGTACATACCAGCCAAGCCGCCGCAAACGCGCTAACACACACGGTTTCCGCGCACGTATGGCCAGCAAGAATGGCCGCAAGGTGCTTGCACGCCGCCGCGCGAAAGGCCGCCACCGCCTGACTGTAAGCTCGAAATAACTTGTAAAGGAATTTTTGCTGTCTTTCTTCGTAATCTTTTTCTTCTTTAAAAGCATATATGGCGAAATTGCGGATCGCGCCCCTCAAAGGCCATGAGGCATTTCCAAAGGTTTTTAAAAAAAGTAAGAAGTTTACGGGGAGAGACGCGGTTCTTTTTGTAGAATTCTCTTTGCTGGAAAGTGAATCAGACATTTTAAAAACTGTCTCTTTAGGCGTTGGCATCAGGAAGAAAACGGCAAGGAAAGCTGTAATGCGAAATCGCGTAAAGCGCCTACTGCGTACTGCCATGCGGAATTTTTTAAAAAATATGGCAGCGGGCGGTAACGTTCCTTTTACAGCAATCATCGCCATCTGGCAAAGTGCCCCTGAGCATCCGCTTCAGCTCCGGCTGGAGTATGTAGAGCAAGCACTATGGCCTCTTCTCGAACAGGCACGACAGTATGCCATAACGTATTTTTCACAGGATCGGACGAGGTAAAAATTTCGTATGCGAACGGTTCTGATTGGCATTATTACATTATACCAGCGCCTTCTCTCGCCTCTTTTGCCCGCCTCGTGCAGATTTCATCCTACATGCTCGCAGTATGCAAAGGAAGCTTTATCACGCCATGGTATAATAAAAGGCGGGTGGCTTTCGTTAAAGCGAATTCTACGCTGCCATCCTTTTCATGCGGGTGGATTTGATCCTGTTCCATAAAATAATTTTTTAAAGCAGTTTTTTTAAACGCCCTTTTTTAAAGCATCAGTAGAAAATCGCTACTTTTTAAGATTTTCGTCGGTGCGACACCGTACATAGCATCATGGATAGACAATCGTTCATAGGTTTTGCGCTCATCGCACTCATTGTCATGGGCTGGATGTTTTACAATCAATCCACGCAGACACAGCAGGCCGAAAAGAAAAAAGCCGTAACAGCACAGGTCCAGCCGAACTCAGAGACAGCTGCTACACCAGTTACACCACAAGCTGACCTTGGCGCCACTTTTACCCCACTTGCAGCTTCTTCCGAGCGCACTGTTACTATCGAAACGGACCTGTATAAAGCTGCTATAAGCTCAAAGGGCGGAACAGTTGTTCGGTGGGAACTGAAAAAATTTGAAGATCATCGTGGAAATCCAGTACAGCTCATCCGCAATGGAGCAAGCGAATTCTCAATGAGTTTTATCAGCAGCGAAGGGCGCAAAATTGATGCGCGCCAGCTGAATTTCGAATTGAGCACAGCAGGACATGTAAAAGTTTCCGGCTCAAATTCCTTCACGCTTACTGCACGCCTTGGCGTTTCCGGCAATAGCGCAATTGAGCGCACGTACACGTTCTACGGGAACCGCTACGATGTTGGCACGAAAGTGAATCTTGTCAATATGGAATCAGTGATCCCAAGTCGCCGTTTTGATATTTCATGGAATAATGGCCTCAAATATCAGGAAGAGAACAGTGTGGACGAATCAAACTCTTCCATTGCGCTTGCCTCGCTGAACGGTTCAATGGAAGAACTGGATGCGGCAGAGTTTAACATTCCGGTAGAAGCAAAAGCGACTGGAACGATAGAATATATAGGTGTTCGCTCGAAATATTTCCTTGCGGCTATTAAACAGAATAATCCATCATCGGAAAGCCAGGTATTTTTAAATGGCGTGCGTAATGGCGCAGCCAATGAAGGTATGGTTGAGACATATTCTGCCAGCTACCGACTACCGTATCGCGGTGGCACAGAAACTAAAGATTTTACACTCTATATTGGCCCGCTCGACTACAATATTGTCAATGAACTTGGAATGGGGGGTGCGGTAGATTTCGGGTGGGCAATTATCCGCCCGATTGGCCAGTACTTGCTGCTCCCGCTTTTAAAAGCTGTGTATTCATTTGTCGGTAATTATGGCATAGCAATTATTGTCTTTTCTATTATTATCAAGCTCCTGCTCTACCCGCTTTCTATTTCTCAAACCCGTATGGCTGCTAAACAGCAGCTTTTGGCACCGGTAATGGCAGAAATGCGCGAGAAATATAAAGACGACCCGATGGAACAACAAAAGCAGACAATGAAAATTTATCAGGAATATGGCATTAACCCTGCCGGTGGCTGTCTTCCGCTCCTGCTCCAGATGCCTATTCTCTATGCACTTTGGGCTGTGCTTAGCCATGCTGTCGAGCTGCGTGGTGTGCCGTTTGTGGGCTGGATAAATGATCTTTCTCGTCCGGATGTCATAGCAAACCTACCTTTTAAAATCGTGGTGGGTTCCATCTCTGGCCTTGCGCTTTTGATGGGTATCACGATGTTTATTCAGCAGAAAATGACAATTACTGATCCGCGCCAGAAAGCAATGATCTATATGATGCCGGTTATGTTTACGCTTATGTTTTCCGGTTTCCCCGCTGGTCTGAATTTATACTATCTTACGTTTAACCTTATCGGTATTTTTCAGCAGGTATGGATTACCAAGTTTTCAAAAAATAAGATGACGCTTGCCGATCTCAAAAAAATGCCAAAAAAAGAAGGCTGGCTTCAGAAAAAAATGCGCGAGGCACAGCAGATGGCCGAAGCACAGGGCAGGACTCTTCCAGGGCAACCCCCACGGAATGGCACTGCTGGACGTAAGCCGCAGAACCAACCCGGCAAACGCAAATAGTTTTAAAAAGAAAAACCTCACAAACTTTTAAAGATGTGAGGTTTTTTATTTTAAATAATTCTGATGGCTTGTAACAAATATCGGGCTGAACAGTTATTTCATGCATAATCATAAAAAAAGGAATAGTTTTAAAAACTATTCCTTTTTAAAAGGGGCGAGCGACGGGGCTTGAACCCGCGACAGCCAGAACCACAATCTGGAGCTCTACCAACTGAGCTACACCCGCCATATCGAATTGGGACTGCAAATATATGTTTTTTTTTAAAATAGAACAAATTTTATCTTATTATTTTGTAATTTAATATGAAGAATTTGTTAGCTAATTTACATTACAAAGTAATTATAAAGTAATCCCAAATGTTATTAAGATCTTTTTCGGCATTAGAGCCATTCTATATTCTTATAATCATCATTTTAATAACTGGATGCGACGACCAACCAAATATTCATACTCCATCAGGCAAAACTGTGGATCTGATGACGCTGCCCAATGGGCTGGCAATAGGGAAATATGAGCTTCTACAATTTCAATGGAATGCAATTATGGATACAAATCCGAGCTCGCTATCAATCGACTCATTACCAGTAGAAAATATTACATGGTTTGATGCAGTTGAATATTGTAACCAGTTATCGGCTAAAGAAAATTTACAGCAGTGCTATACAACGGTTGGAGATTCGATTTTCTGGGATACCCTGGCAAACGGCTATCGCCTTCCAACCCGGGCCGAGTGGGAGTATGCCTGCCATGCTAATACCAAAACTGATTTTTATACAGGAAATATGACTTATCATGGGTGTGACACACTTGATGCTGCCTTAGATGAGGCCGGTTGGTACTGTGCAAATTCAGATAATAGACCGCATAAAAGCGGACGTAAAAAGCCTAATGCATTTGGACTCTATGATATGCATGGGAACGTGTGGGAATGGTGCTGGGACTGGAGTAATGAAAGTAATATAACTCGTACGCTTAAAGGAGGATCATGGTATAATGCATCGCAATTTGCTAGAGTGAATGTACTTTATGATTTACCACCACATATGAGTTTTTCAATTTATGGAATGAGGGTTGCACGTGGACCAAAACGTATGTAATAATAATCATTAGCTAATAGAATTATAAAGATTAACAAAATAGAATTATAAAGATTAACAAAATAGAATTTTGTTTTTATAAAAATTAGTGGTAATATTCACAACATTTTTCAAAACCTTATTTTACATTTTTTATTTGGAGTGCTTCATGAGAAAATTCTCCGCCTTATTAAAGGGAGTTACTATTGCTTCAGCATTTGTAGCAATGAGTTTCTCTACTTATGCCCAACAGCCTGTCAAAAGAGTGCTTCTTGAGCAATTTACAGGAGCGTGGTGTGGCTGGTGTACAGATGGATCTGTGATTTTACAAAACATTCTAGAAAAAAATCCGGAAAATGTCATTGCAGCTGTACATCATAATGGTGACGGAATGGTGGTCACAGAATTAGACAATGCTCTC
>DASPKH010000178.1:0-5238 GCA_035628175.1 Patescibacteria group bacterium | reverse complement strand
AGACCGTCCTTTAAAAGGGCCTTACCGTCATTAATAAAGATCCGCCCACCTATATGTTTTGTACGAAAAGTTACAATGTTAGCAGCCTCAATTCCAATTGATATCTCCGGCGCAAAATGAAAGGCAAGATATCGTTTATTACTACAATCTAAGATATCAGTAGCCAAAATATTATTTTTATTAAAAACAAGCTCTCGCATATGAACTTCGCTATAACCAAAATGTTGTCCTGTAAAAACACCATCTTCTAAAATCCCCTTAGCTTTTGTACGCTCTCGCATCATCCAGAAAAGAGAATCAATTCCCCCCGTGGGAATCTCATTCTGCTCTATATCTTTAAGAAAAAGTGTATTGTGCATTGCTGTTGAGCGAAATTCATTACGTCGCGAGGGAAGGCCGCTATATATATATGTACCAGGATCAACAATAACATCCTCACCAGCCACATTCAGCTCAAAGGAAAGCTGGTCATTATGGGCATGGCCTCCCTTGCCATGTTGCCCAATTGCACCGCAACGAACTGCACAATAATAGGTGTCATTTTTAAAAATATACAGTCCGAAATCTGGAAATGAAACTGAGCCAGACAGTAATATTGAACTTTTAAAACCAATACTTTTTTGTTTAAAAAGCCCGCGCATTATTTCTTTATCGAGTGCGAATTCACCAAATTTATTTCCAAAAATCTCATTCGAAAATCCAATAAAAGCTCCCGCAAGGTGAAGGTGTTTATTATATTGTTCCTCTGGAAATTCAGCCTCGGGATTTTTAAAAATAGGGGTGAACTTTAAAAATCTGTTATTATCATTATCACCAATTTGTGGAATATCACCATTCGGTTTTGTAATTGCAACGGTGAATTCAATAGCTTTTTGCAATCTTGTAAAAAAAAACTCCGAAAAAATTTCAGGGTTTTTAAAAGCATTCGTCTGAACTTTCCCGCGATTTTTAAAAAATAGCATTCGAGATGATTGTAAAATATTTCGTTTTTCCTCAGATAGTGCCAGAACTATCCCACACGACCACAAAACCCGTTCTAAACATAGCCGATGATAGCTCGTGCTCGCTTCAAAATTTCCACCATCCGGATAAAATTGCCTCAGGAATTCGAACTCTAATTCAGAAACACCAAAGGCCAGCCAGTCATCAATTTCAGCGGTAGAGGGCAAATAAGCTGCAATGAATAGCAGCCCGGCGATATTGCCGATGTAATGATTCGCGCGGAGGCCGCTTGACCATTCAAGGTTATTTACAATGTGAACGCCGTGGCCGTAGATACTGCTTTTAAAAATATTTTCAAATTCTTCGTCAAACTTTGCACCTGCACTTTTAAAAAGATCGTACGCGGTAAGCCAGTTTGCAGCGCGAATTGCAACGTCCATCGTGGTTAGCCATTGAACGCCATAACGCGGTGGATTTTGCGCAATGAAGTCTAAGACCTGGTTGCGAAATTCATTTTTTAAACGCTCGAATTTTGCAGAGTCACTTTTAAAAAGAATTGCTGCAAGCGCGAGCGTAACAAGATGGTGCATCTGCCCAAGTTCGCAGGGAACCTTGATGTCAGCGCCAAGTTTGTCGCCATAGTGGATGTCGCGCGACCAGGTTTTTTCGCTCCAGCGCCAGCCGCTTTTAAAATCAATCTGCCAGTCAATCGGCCTGTAACTCTCAGGAATGAAATCCCAGATTTGTTGCGAATATTCAGCATTAGCAGAATTAATTCTTTTTAAAAGCCAGTCCTTTTCCGTATTTACAACTCCTGATTCATAGACAAAACCTTCTACGCCGTTACATTTCATCCCGTGAAAAATCTGCACCCAACCTGAACCGAGTAGGTCAAACTGGTGATTGCAATACAATTCAGAAAGCCTTGTAAGAATAGTTTCATGCGGCTTTAAAAACTCTTCAGCAGGAGCAGTAAAATAGGATAGAAGTGGTGTGGGAATTTTCTTTTTTAAAAATGTGGTCTGTGCTTCATCATTTGCGCGGAGTTTGGCATTTATGCGCTTTTTTAAAAAAATATCGAACGCTTTTTGCGGGAGAGCGGTAACGGGCAGTGCAGAAATCTGGCGGAGTTGAAAACGGATATTCACGGGTGAAAAACTTTTAAAAAGAATGCAATATACACAGAGTGTTTTTAAAAACAATTATTCGCGCGCAATCCCGTAGTTTTGCAGGAATATTTTTAAAAAGAAATCACACAATATGTGCGGAATAGTTGGATTTTACGACCAGAAAGTATCACCGGATTCAGGCGAAAAAATCTTAGAAAAAATGCTGGCATGCCAGAGCCATCGCGGGCCTGATTATACCGGGATATGGAGCGCGGCGCCGATCTATCTTGGGCACAATCGCCTGAGCATCCTTGACTTGAGCCACGCCGCTGACCAGCCGATGCATTACCGTAATCTCACGATGATTTTCAACGGTGAGGTGTATAATTTTATTGAGCTGCGCGAGGAGCTTCGCGCCTTTGGCTATGAATTTCACACGTCCGGTGATTCGGAAGTCATTATGGCTGCTTATCACAAGTGGGGGAGTGCGTGCGTGCAGCGTTTCATTGGCATGTGGGCATTAGCAATTTGGGATACGACAGCGAAAACGCTTTTCTGTTCGCGTGACCGATTTGGCATCAAGCCTTTTCATTATATCGAAGATTCAGGCAGGCTATATTTCGCGTCTGAAATCAAAGCTTTGAAACAGTCACCGCTTTTTAAAAATGACATTAACATGACGCAAGTGGCGCGCGGTCTGCATTTAGGATGGATGCAATATCGCGATGAGTCATATTTTAAAAATGTGGCAATCCTTCCTGCCGCGCATAACCTCACAATCTCGCAAGGCAGTATTATTATTGAAAAATACTGGGATGTTGATTTCAATGAGCAGTTTAAAGGAAGTTTTGAAGAGAAAAAAGAAGCCTTTAAAAACCTGTTTTTTGACTCAATAAAGCTGACCGAGCGGCGTGATGTGACACTTGGCGTATGCCTGAGCGGCGGGCTGGATTCAAGTGCGATTGCGAGCGCGCTGTCTATTTATTCCCATGGTGCGGAATTGAAAACATTTTCTGCATATTATACTGGTAAGGATTCAGTGGACGAACGCCCGTTTATCAGCGAAGTTTTAAAAAAATATCCGAATATTGTACCACATTATATTTCGCCCACCGAAGAGGAAATTGCCGCGCAGTTTGAAAAAATCCAGCACCATATGGATGTTCCGATGCCAAGTTCATCATATATTTCGCAGTACTTCGTAATGCAGCTTGCGGCGAAAAACGGGATAAAAGTGGTACTGGACGGGCAGGGTTCGGATGAAATAATGGGGGGCTATATGCACTCATTTTACCGGTTGTTGGCTGATAATATGAGGGGCGGTGAATTTTTAAAAATTGCTTCAACGCTGAAACATCACAAAGAAAGACAGGATTTTTCTTTTAAAAAGGTGGCTGATATTCTTGCGAAGAGCGGGCTTACGGCTTTAAAAAATGAGGAGAGTTTGTACGAGTTTGAGTTTAAAAATTACTTTCCCGGAATTTTAAAAGGCAATTTTAAAGATCCATTCACGCTACCTGCGCAGAAGACAACGCGGCTGAATGAATTCCTCTATAACCTTATCTACGTGACACTCCTACCGACGCTGCTGCACACAGAAGACATCAATGCGATGGCGTTTTCGATCGAGTCGCGCGTGCCGTTTTTAGACCATAGATTAGTGCAATTTTGTTTTTCGCTGGACAATGAGGACAAGATTCATAATGCTGAAACCAAGTATATTTTGCGCAAATCGCTGAAAGGTGTGCTGCCGGACGCAATTGCTGACAGGCGTGATAAAAAAGGCTTTGTGACGCCGGGTGAGGTGAAATGGCTGCGTGGGAAGTTGAGCTATCTCGTTGATGGGGATTTTAAAGAAATGAGCGAAATGATTGAGGTAGACAAAATAGGTCATCTTATAAAAGCGTTTAAGGCTGGTGAGAATAAGAATGCACTGTTTCTCTGGAGGCTGGCGATGCTGCGGTCATGGATGAGGACGGTGTAGGGGTTAGAAATGAGTTCTTAAAGGGAAGAAAAACCTAATCTTTTAATAGGAATTGGGTCTTTGTTTTATCGGATAATCGTAAAGGTAGTAGTTTGAGTGGCTTGTAGAGTTGAAAATTTACAGAGATAGATTCCTATAGCAAAATCTTTTACACTGAAAGTTTTTTTGTATTTCCCCTCAGGATGGTAGCCTTCTGCAATTGATGTAATGAGCACTCCTTGTTGATTATAAACCTCAACTAAAGCATCAGCTGACAAACCAATACTATATTCAATTGTCATTTGATGATCGTTTACCGGATTAGGTGATATCGCATAGATTCCGGTTTTTTCTGCGCCGATTTTCACAAGACGCAATGACCCACCGCAAACCTCACCTAGAAACACTGATGTATTTTCTGATGAAACGCTATAGCAAGAACTTTTAACTGTAGTTTCCTGATTTATTTCTTCAAGTTTTAAAAGAATAGTAGTATCAGTTTGCTTTCCTAAATATGCACTAAGTTTGAAGGAAATTTCAACCTGTTTTACAGGGGTAGTTCCATTGGCTTCTATAATGATTTCGCCAAAATTTTGCTGAACAGTATTTACTTTCCATGTATGGTCTTCACTATGAAGAATGATGGCACTTTTATCCACATACTGCAATACATATCCATCGTAACTGACTCGCGCTTTAAAGGAATAAAGTCTTTCAATACTGTTTTGAGCCTTTACGTTGAGTGTGATATCAATATTTTCATTTGGTGAAACTTTATTTAATTTAGGTTCTATAGCTGCTAGAATCTGCGAACCTTCAATATATACTACTACCGTTTTAGCAATAGAGTATCCAGAAGCATTAGTGATAGTAACAGTGTAAATTTGGGTTTTGCCGATATTAACTGTCGGACGTGCAATAGTGGGGTTACTTAGGCCAATAGATGGGTTCCAATTATAGGTCAGTTTTTCGTTTGGTTGAGCATCTTCTATTTCCAGGAAAAGTTCTGCACTTTGATTAGGGCAAAGGGCAAGGTCACGTGTAGTAGCTCTAAAAGGCACAACGAGTTTAGACTGGAGAATTTCAACGGATTCAAGATTTCCGCTATTTTGAGAAATACCAGATATAGCAAGCACTCTACTTTGCAGCACATTGCCGGATATATCTCTAACGGGCATAGAAGCAGAACTAAAGAACTTCCGCGCAAACTTCAGTGAGGGACCC
>DASPKH010000177.1:0-3234 GCA_035628175.1 Patescibacteria group bacterium | reverse complement strand
CGATTAAGCACAGAAGCCTCGCCTGATTTATTGCCCACCTTTTTAAAAGAGCAAGAGCTTCATCAAATTTCGTTAGGGCTATTACATCATTAGAATGCGCCGGTTTGCGAGGTTTGAGCAGGAGTGCTTTGCGCGTAGGCTAGGGGAATTTCAACAAAAAATGCTGCGCCTGCACCTTCCCGGCTTTCGCACCATACCTGCGCGCCGATAGCTTCACAAAGCTTTTTCACAATAGAAAGTCCGAGGCCGGTGGAGGTTTCTCCGCCGGTAGGGGTAGGAGAGAGCCGCGCGAATTTTTTAAAAAGTTTTTTCTGGTCTTCCTCGTTTAGGCCAGGGCCTTCATCGCGCACTTCGATGAGCGCTGTCTGTACATTTTTTTTTAAAACTTTTACAAAAACTGATTTTCCACAAGGCGAATATTTTAGAGCATTAGAAACGAGATTATCAAGAATTTCCCCGACGGCCTGCTTATCGGCAAATATCGCAATATCACCTACCTGCGGCTGAAACTGCAGTTCTATATTTTTCGCCTGCGCGCGCTCTGTATAGTCAAAGCATATCTTCTGCACAAATTCCGTGAGATTTATATTTTCCGGTGACATGTGAATCTTACCGGACTCTATTGCATTGACATCCAACAGGTTCGTCACAATATCGCGCATCCGTGCCGCTGTCATTTCGATTGTTTTTACCTTATCAATCACCGCTTCCTTTGAAAATTTATCATAATAATGCGTGATAAGTTCGGTAGAAAGGATAATGGAAGCGAGTGGATTTTTTAAATCGTGTGCGGCAATCCCGAGAAATTCATTTTTTTCATCATTTAATTCCGTCAGATATTGATTTGCTTCTGTCAGATGTGTTTTCGACTCTGTAAGCTGTTCGTTCAGTATCTGCACTTTTTCAAGCGCCTGCGCAATTTCCACATTTTTTAAACGATAAATTTCAGCATTAACGGCTTCTTTTTCCGCTTTCTCTTTTTCCTTTTTTAAAATCGAGATCCTGTCGGCGAGCGCCACCGCCAGCAGCAAAACCTCCAGCGTCGAACCAATCTGCACCCCATATTGCGTGAACATATTATTCGGCAGAATTCCCAGTGTTTTAAAAACGAAAATCACCAAGCCGCCCATAAATACTGACCAAGCGCTAATATAATACCGCGCCGGACGATACCCTTTTTTCAAAGAGCGGACGGCTGTATAGAGAATTGTGAAAACCAGCGGGAAAACCAGCACTATTGCCATGCGGACGAGAATTGCATAGCTGATAAGAAATGAAAACGCAGCAATGAGAACACCAAGCCAAATCTGTATTTTTATAAACCTGTCGGCTTTCGGCAACAGCTTTTCCGTTGCTAGGAATTCCCGCGTGAAAAGAAGCGACATGGCGAGAAACGCAAAGGCAAAAAACGTAAGAGATTTATTGGCCCACCACGGCGACTGCGGCCATAGGTATTCAAAGGAAAGCCCGTTGACCGCCATCAGAAAAAGCGTAAACACCAGCAAATACAGCGAGTAGAACAGGTAACTTTTGTCGCCAATGAAGAAAAATACAAAGATATTATAGACGATCATCACGAATACGATGCCATAATACAGCCCAAAAGCAAGCTGCTCCTCATGGTCTTTTGCCGTGAAAATATCCTTGTCCCAGAGCGTGAGCGGTATCTGCATGGATCCGCTTGTGGTAAGGCGCAGATAGTATGTCTGGATACTCGAGGTATCGGAGGGAAGCACGAAAACGATATTACGGTGTTTTATTTCGCGCGTTTTAAAAGCATGCATATCGCCTGAAACACGTTTTTTAAAACTGCCATCGTTTTGCTTTTTAAAAAGTATAACCTCGTCAATAACAGGATAGCTTAGCTCTAATAGCCATTCATGTTGATGCGTGCGGCGCGTATCAAGGTCAAACCGAATCCAGTATGCAGATTTCGTCAGGCCATAACTTGGATTTTCAGCATCACTTTTTTTAAAAAGCTTTGAGAACTCGGGACTTGCTACATTATGGATTTCCAGTTTCCCGCTCTTATCTTCCAGAATAGACAAATACCTGCCAATACTATATTGGCCATGAGCATTCGTAGTGACTATCGGCTCAGCCGCGGCAAAGCACGTAAGCCATACCATAAGCACGGCAAAAAAAATATATTTTTCGCAGTAAAGTATCAATGCCGCGCTTAGAAATTATAATGTTGGTTTGGGGTATTTCCGGTGAATATCGTCCGTAAAAAGTATAACTTAATACTGTAAACCCTTAAAAAACAAAGGCGATACTAATTTTACGTAAAATTACTTACTTGCCTTTTAAAACATCAATCGTTCCGCGAATCTGGAATAATTTTCTTGCTAGTTCCGATTGCTCTTCAGTATACTTGTCATAACGCCTGCTCTCTTCAGCAATTTCCGCGAGGTAGCGCGTTCTGTCTGGAGGAATAATGTGGATTTTTTCGCTCATCTCGGCAGTAATTTCATATTTTGAATTCCAGTCGAGGTTTTTCTTTTCAACGATTTTATTGATAATCGCGCGATAGAGCGAATTTGTGCCCGGGTCATTAAACTGCGCGGCAATTGAGCCATATACTGGCATCTCTTCAAGCGGTTTGCCAAAAAGCTGGCGGCTGCGCTGGTATTGCTTGCGAACGTCGCGGATGGCATCGAGCGCGCCACGCTTATCGAATTTATTCAAAGCGATGATATCGGCATAATCAATCATATCAATCTTCTCAAGCTGCGTTGCGGCTCCATATTCCGGTGTCATCACGTAAAGCGAAACGTCCGCGATCTCTGTAATTTCCGAATCACTCTGCCCGATACCGGCTGTTTCTACAATGATCAGATCAAAGCCCGCCGCTTTTAAAACTTCCAGCGACGTCTGTACATTTTTGTTTAAAGCCACGTTTGCTTCGCGCGTTGCAAATGAGCGCATGTACACGCGGGGATTGCTCACAGCATTCATGCGAATCCTGTCACCTAAAAGCGCACCGCCCGTTTTACGTTTTGATGGGTCAACCGACACAACGGCAATAGTTTTATCCTTAAAATCCACGAGAAAACGGCGTACAAGCTCATCTGTCAGAGACGATTTTCCCGCTCCGCCTGTTCCGGTAATTCCCAGAACCGGGATAACTTTTTCTTCCGCTACGCCCTGAATCTCTTTTAAAAACTTCGCGCTTTCTTCCGGGTTATTTTCAATAAGCGTAATTGCCTGCGCAATCGCCAGTGGGTTCTTTTT
>DASPKH010000176.1:0-2443 GCA_035628175.1 Patescibacteria group bacterium | reverse complement strand
TCATACATTCGCGAGCGGGCAGCAGACGACGTACACGCAGCGCTACGAGGGAATTGTCAAATCGCTGCGGCATCAGTACGAGCAGACGGGCTCTTCCTCCATTCGCAAAACTTTGGAAGAATATATGTCCACGGTTCCGTGCGGCACGTGCCAGGGCGGGCGTTTAAAAATTGAGAATCTTTTTGTGCGGCTGGGCGACAGGAATATTCACGCCGTGACGCAGCAGGATATTTCTGAAGCGGTGGAGTTTTTTAAAGCGTTGCCGGCTGAGCTGACGCCGCGCGCGATGAAAATTGCAAACCTGATTTTAAAAGAAATCGTGTCGCGACTTGGTTTCCTGTCGGAAGTCGGGCTGGATTATCTCGCTATGAACCGCGCTGTTCGTACGCTTTCCGGTGGTGAGTCGCAGCGCATCCGGCTGGCGTCGCAGATTGGTTCGCAGCTGGTGGGCGTACTGTATGTGCTGGACGAACCGAGCATCGGGCTGCATCAGCATGATAATTACAAGCTTATCGCTTCTTTAAAACACCTGCGCGACATCGGCAATTCGGTCGTGGTGGTCGAGCATGACCGCGAAATGATTGAGCAGGCGGATTTCGTTGTGGATATGGGGCCACGCGCGGGCGTACATGGCGGCGAAGTGATGATTGCGACTGAACCCGAGAATTTTAAAAACCTGACGGAAGAACAAATTCAGGGTTCACTTACTTTTCAATACCTGAATTCCACGCGCGAAGTTGCCACGCCGGACGTTCGCCGTCCGGGCAATGGAAAGTTTTTAAAACTGGAAGGCGCGACCGGGCATAACCTGCACAATGTGGATTTAAATATTCCCCTTGGCACGTTCACGTGTATTACGGGTATGAGCGGCTCTGGCAAGTCCACGCTCATGAATGACACGCTCTACCCTATCCTGGCGCGGCATTTTTATAATTCCACCGCTGTGCCGCTTCCCTATCGACAGATTTCGGGGCTGGAGCATATTGATAAGGTGATTGAGATAGACCAGACGCCGATTGGCCGCACGCCGCGAAGCAATCCGGCAACGTACACGGGGCTTTTCACGAATATCCGTGACTTTTTTACGATGCTGCCGGAAGCGAAAATCCGCGGTTATAAAGCCGGGCGCTTTTCGTTTAACGTGGCGGGCGGGCGCTGCGAGGGCTGCGAGGGCGCGGGCATCAAGAAAATCGAGATGAACTTCCTGCCGGACGTGTACGTGCCGTGCGACACCTGCGGCGGCAAGCGCTACAATAAGGAAACGCAGCTCGTGCATTACAAAGGAAAATCCATTGCCGACGTGCTCGAAATGACGATTGAGGAAGCGGTGGAATTCTTTGGCGAGATACCGAAGCTGCGCAATAAACTGCAAACTATTTACGACGTGGGTCTCGGCTATATCCGGCTCGGGCAGCAGGCGCCAACGCTTTCGGGCGGTGAGGCGCAGCGGATCAAGCTTGCCACCGAGCTTTCCAAAGTGCAGACCGGCAAAACGCTCTACCTGCTTGACGAACCCACGACCGGGCTTCACTTTGAGGACATCAACATTCTTTTAAAACTGCTGAACCGCCTCGTGGAAAAAGGCAATACGGTGGTCGTGATAGAACACAATCTCGACGTGGTAAAATGCGCTGACTGGATAGTTGACTTAGGGCCGCAGGGCGGAAAATTCGGCGGGCGCATCGTGGCTGAAGGCACGCCGGAGCATGTTGTGAAGGTGCCGGAGAGCCTGACGGGGAAATATCTGAAGGTGGAATTGGAGAGGTAGAATTACTTTTTAAAACTAATTCCATTTTGCTCCCAAATTTTAAAAAGTTCTTTTAAAAGCTCAACTTCATGATTCGTGTTGATTAAGAAATTGTATCGGATTTTTTCAAGTTTATGTGGGGAAGTTTTAAAACTGAAAGAAATGTAATTTGTATATCCCTTACTTATTGGATTCCAAGTGACATTATTTTGATATACTCTTGAATCTAGAATTCCACGGCTCCCTCCACTCGTTGGAATTTCTGCTTCGTTGCGAATGTCTAGATTTGTAACTTCTTTTAAAGGATATATTTTGAGCTGGTCATCAGACTTTATTTGAATTGTTATTTCATTTAAAAGAAGATTACCAATTTTCTCCCACGGCTGATGCTTTTCGGCTGTAGTTAGCTCGCGATTTTTGTTTTTAAAGGTTTTGATTTTTAAAACTTGTATTTTGTTTTTTAAATCGTAGAGAAGTATTACCAAAAGTGGAATAACAAAACCACCAGAAAGTAAGTAATACTTATAATCTTTTAAAAAGGGGATTTTATCTGCTGCTGCACCAAACATAACGAGTGGCATCGCGAACAGCATTATGACTAGGATACTTGAAATGCCCTGATTTTTTAGTGTCTTTTTGTCGATAAGCTGTTTAATTAGTGCTGTACTGAATTCCATTTTTAAAAGTTTGGAGTTT